>CAZALL010000056.1:0-10000 GCA_964485955.1 uncultured Treponema sp.
CTTGAAAAAGTGTAGTTTATAATTATGTTCAAGCGAAAGATAATAAATGACCTTATTGCATGGAAAAATGCTGGCGGCAAAAAAAAAGCATTGGTTTTAAAAGGTATGCGACAGATTGGAAAAACATATATTGTTCAGCAATTTGCCCAAGAAAATTATGAAAATGTGGTTTATATCAATTTTAAAGACAACGAAAGTGCAAAAAAAGTTTTTGAAGGCGATTTTATCATCAATAAAATTACGCTTGAACTTTCCGCTTTGATTCCAAACATTCATTTTGTACCTGGAAAAACAATTTTAATTTTTGATGAAGTTCAAGAATGTGTAAACGCAAGAGCCAGTATAAAATCTTTTATGTTGGACGGTCGTTATGACCTAATCTGTACAGGTTCACTGCTTGGAATAAAAGGATACAATCATAAAAAAGGGCGAGGAATTCCGACTGGTTTTGAACACATCATTTATATGAAACCTATGGATTTTGAAGAATTCTTATGGGCAAAGGGAATTGATGAAAGTGTAATTTTGGAATTAAGACGCTGTTACCAGGAAAAAAGTCCTGTAAGTCCTGTGCTGCATTCTGCAATGTTAAGATATTTTAGGGAATATATTTGCGTGGGCGGCTTGCCGTATATTGTTGATCGCTTTATTTCTACAAATGATATGAATGTTGTTTACGAAGAACAAAAAGATATTCTTGAAGAATACAAAGACGATTTTGGAAAGCATCTTGATGAAAATGAACGCGAAGAAATTGATTTAACTCTTTTGGCAAGAATAAATCAGGTTTTTGATTCAATTCCAGCTCAATTGGCAAAAGAAAATAAGAAATTTTCCTATTCAATGCTTAAAAAGAAAGGAAGAGCGGAGCAGTATCTTTCTGCAATTCAATGGCTTTATGACGCTGGCATTGTAAACATTTGTTATAATCTTTCAAATTTAAGTCTGCCACTTGAAGGTAACAAAATTGAAAATATTTTTAAGATTTATATGCAGGATTCTGGACTTTTTGTTGCAATGCTTGAAAGGGGAAGTGCTTTTAATCTTTTAAACGGTGATTTTGGAATGTATAAAGGTGCCATTTATGAAAACATCATTGCAGATGCTTTTTCAAAAAATGACAGACCGCTTTTCTATTTTCACAAAGATAGTGGGCTTGAGATTGATTTTATTACAAAATATAAAGGAAAAAGTACACTGATAGAAGTAAAGGCAACGACAGGAAATACAAAATCTTCAAATACAATTTTAAAGAACAAAGAACTTTACGGAGTGGATTTTTGTATAAAACTGAGTGAAAACAATGTCGGTTTAGAAGGCGAAAAACTTACACTCCCATATTATATGGCTTTTTTGATAAAAGAGTGAGTCTGCCTGCATATCAACATCTTCTTACTGAAATCGGGGGTGCGCATTATGGAGAATTATACATTTTTTGAATAAAAATTATGGTAGTTGTACCAGTCAAAAATTCATAGGCTAAAAAAAACTTGTTAAATTGACTTTGAGGTCTTAAAATATTTTAAAACAAATTTTAATAAGAGGTAATTTTATGGCAGTAACAGTTTATTCTTTAGGTGCAGCTCAGGAAGTTACAGGAAGTAAACATATATTTGAAATTGACGGTAGATCTTTTATGGTTGACTGCGGGGCTTTTCAGGGTAAGCGTGCAGAATCTGATGCAAAAAATAGAGATTTTCATATTGCGGCGGACAAAATTGAAAGTGTAATTTTAACTCATGCACATTATGACCACTGCGGACTTCTTCCAGTACTGGTAAAAAAAGGTTATGACGGAAATATTTACGCAACTCCTGCGACAAGAGATCTTGCAAATATCGTAATGATGGACAGTGCTCGTATTCAGGCCCGCGATGCAGAATTTTTGGCAAAGCAGGCTAAGAAAAAAGGTGAAAAATTTACATGGAAACCGCTTTTTGATGAAGCTGACTGTACTAAGGCTGCCGGACAGATTGTGTGTTTAAGTTATAACAGGCAGATGTATATTTCGCCTGATGTTCAGCTGGAATTTTTTGATGCGGGTCATATTTTGGGAAGTGCTTTTGCTTATATTACAATTTCTGGTCAGAGAAATGGAAAAACTGTAAAACTTAATTCACCTGCAAGCTCTTTCTGGCATAAACTTTTTGGATTTAAAAAGAGTAAGACAAGAGGCAGTGTTGTAAGCGGTGAAAATGCCGTTACAAATAATGTCCAAGATGAAATACGTATTTTGTTTACCGGAGATCTTGGTCGTCCTGGAAAACCTATTGTCCGTGATCCTTCATTAAAAATACCAGCACCTGACTATATGTTCCTTGAAAGTACATATGGTAACCGCCTGCATGAAGATACAAAACTTGCTATTAATGATCTTGTAAAAATTATACGCCGTGCCATTGACCGTAAGGGTAAAGTAATAATTCCTTCATTTGCAATTGAAAGGGCACAGGAAATTGTTTACTATCTGCATCTTTTAGTTGATCAGAAAAAAATTCCTAAGGTACCAATTTATGTAGATTCTCCAATGGCCGCCAATGCTACGGGTATATTTCAGTTGCATCCTGAATGTTATGATGAAGAAACAACAGAAGCTTTTCTTAAGCATCATAAAAATCCATTTGGTTTTGGTGAACTTTCATTTACTACCAGTGTTGACGAATCAAAAGCTCTTAATAATAAAGATGGTCCTATGATTATTATTAGTGCAGACGGAATGTGTGAAGCTGGTCGCGTTCTTCATCATTTGGCAAATAATATTTCAGATCCAAAAAACACAGTGCTTTTAGTAGGATATATGGCAGAAAATACTTTGGGCCGTAAACTTATGGATGGTAAAAAAGAAGTAAAAATTTTAGGTGACTGGTATCAGGTTAAAGCTAATGTTGAATCAATAGGAGCTTTCTCTGCTCATGCCGATTATAAGGAAACATTGACATGGCTTAAAAGTATAGATACCAGCCGACTTAAGAAAATATTTTTAGTTCACGGCGAAAAAGATGCCCAGGAATATCTTCAGAAATTCCTTAAAGAAAATGGATATCCAGATGTTGAAATAGTAAAGTATGGCGAAACATACCAGCTTGAATAAATTATTCTAAAAATTTGTATAGGAAAACAGACTAGAATACTGTCAAAATAAAATTTTTGTTCCTATATAGTGTTATCTATGATATAATTTCACTGTTTCACGCATAGGAGGCATGAACATGTCTGAAAAATCACAAAAAAATCCTGTTGGAGTTTTATCATTTATTACGCTTATATTGCTTTATTCTGGTCCTTCACTTTTCTTTTTACCTTTAGCCCGTTCTTTTGGTCTTATTGCAGAAGGAGAAGCAGCTTATTTTTTCTTTAATAAAAATCCGATAATTACTATTATAGCTTTTCTTTCTATTATTTTAGGTATAGGAGCAACTCTTGCACTTAAAAAAGTAATTCAAACATATAATAATTCAGAAAAAAAAGAAGAAGATGTTGCTTTAGTTAATAAACGCCTTCATACCATATATTTACTTAATATTGTTTCACCAATTTCATTGACAATTATTCAGGGAGTTATAACTTCAATTTCACTGGCAGCAAGTGGTGTTAAATTATCTAATTTTTATGGCGAAAGTCCTTCTGCAAGTATTATCTGTCTTGTTGTTGGAACTGTATTTGCCCTTTCACTTTTATTTTATGTTCTTACTGTACGTATTCTTGAACCTAAAATAAGCTATATTCCGTTTTCAAAAAAACAGATACCTCTTTCTGTTGCCCAGCGTAACGGTTTGACACTTATGTTTTCTGTATTAGGAACAATTCTTATTTTCTTTGCGATTGCACTTGTTCCAAATAATATAAGTCACGGAATAGGCTATCTTATAGGCAAGATGATTCCTATGTCCATTTATATCATGTGTTATTTTGGATTAATTCAGTATCTTCTTGTTACAGATGTTACAAACTGTCTTAAAACAATTACCAAGACAACAGATGGAATGAAAGAAAAAGTTTACAATATGACAGATGATCTCCCTATTAACCGCAGTGAATTAGGTCTTATCATTGAAAATCTTAATTATTTTAAGAAAACTACTTCTGGTACATTAAGGGATATTTCAAACGCAACAAATCTTTCTGTAATTCATTCAAGAGATATGCTTTCAAACATGGCTTCTACACAGGATAATGTTTCTAATATTGTAGCAGCAATAAACACTGTAGAAAATGAAATGTCAAATCAGAGTGCTGGTGTTGAAGAATCAAATGCAACCGTTAATCAGATGATGTCTTCTATTCGTGAACTAGATAGTGCAATTGCAAATCAGGCAGCTGGTGTAACTCAGTCATCTGCTGCAGTAGAAGAAATGGTTGCAAATATTAATAGTGTAACTTCAATTCTTGAAAAAAATACTGAAGTTGTAAATGAACTTGGAGAAGTTTCTGAAAGTGGAAGACAGACAGTACAAACTGCAGTATCTACTTCGGATGATGTTTTAAAACAGTCTGAAGGAATTATGCAGGCAAGTAAAATTATTCAGACTATTGCAAGTCAGACAAACCTTCTTGCTATGAATGCCGCTATTGAATCAGCACATGCAGGGGAAGCAGGTAAGGGATTTTCTGTTGTTGCAGATGAAATTCGTAAACTTGCAGAACAGTCAACTTCTCAGGGTAAGGCAATTGACACAAGCCTTAAAACTCTTTCAACAGCAATTTCTGGTATTGCAACAGATGTAAAGCATGTTCAGGATGTATTTACAAAAATTTATGAACTTACACAAAAAGTTAAGACTCAGGAAGGCGTAATTGCCAATGCTATGGAAGAACAGAACTCTGGTAACCAGCAGGTACTTGAAGCAATGCGTTCTATTAATGATACAACTGTAATGGTTAAGAATAGTTCTGCAGAAATGCTTAGTGGCGGTGAACAGATTGTTGCTGAAATGAAGGTTCTTTCTGAAGTTACAAATCAGATTAATGAAAGCGTACGTAATATTACAAACTTCTCTCAGAAAATTACAGATGCAGTTTCTGTTACTACAGCAACATCTAATCAAACTGAACAGAGTTTAAATAACGTACTTAATCAGATCAGTCAGTTTAAGCTTTAGTTTTTAAATGTTATGTTGAATTGTCATCCTGAAGTGTTTTTATGCTCAGGATGATGCATTGTTCTGAATTTTCTTCTTTTTTCCATCAAAAATACTTAATGAAAATATTGAAGCACAGTTTGCTACGGATTTAATTTTAAAGGCGGTAGAAAACGGAAAAGCTGCTGCAGATAAAAATAGCGAAAGTATTTTGGCACTTGAAAAAGAAATGAACAGATTTAATCTTAATTTAGAACAATAAATTACGATTACTTGCTAATAGCCTTATATTTCACTAAAATATAGGGCTATGAAAACATCAAAAATTCCTTTTAGAACTCTCCGTGAAGCTCCGGCAGAGGCAATTATTTCAAGTCATCAGCTTATGATGAGGGCTGATTTAATCCGTAAGCTTGGTAATGGTTTATATACTTACATGCCTTTTGGTCTTAAGGCATACCGTAAGCTTGAAGCAATCATTAAAGAAGAAATTACAAATACAGCAGGTGCAATGGAATTTAAACCTACAGTAATTGTTCCTGGTGAAATATGGAAAGAAAGTGGCCGTTGGGAAACAATGGGTCCTCAGATGCTTAAGGCAAAAAATCGCGGTGAACAGGACATGGTTGTAAGTCCTACTGCGGAAGAAGCTTATACTGCAATTTGTCGTGCAGGTCTTACAAGTTATAAACAGCTTCCAATTAACATGTTCCAGATTAATACAAAATATCGTGATGAAATTCGTCCGCGCTATGGTGTAATGAGAGGCCGTGAATTTAATATGATGGACGGTTACACGCTTAACGCAGATGATGAATCTTTAGACCAAAGTTATAAGGCATATGCAAAAGCCTATCACAGAATTTTTAAAAGACTTGGACTTAAAGTAATTCCTGTAAAAGCAGATACTGGTTCAATGGGTGGTTCAGGTTCAGAAGAATTTATGGTTGAAAGTCCAATTGGGGACGATACACTTATTCTTTGTCCAAAATGTGGTTATGCCGCTAATGTAGAAAAAGCTTCATGTAAGGTAGATCCTGCACTTGATGACAATGGAAATGTTCAGGTAAAAACCGACAGTTCTTTTGAAGAAGTTGCAACGCCTGGTGTTTTCTCTATTGAAGATATGGAAAAATTCTTTAATACAACATCAAAGCGTTTTGTTAAGGCACTTATTTACCGTGTAATTAATTCATCTCTTGATTATTCTAAAGTTCCTGGTTGTGAAAATCTTAAGCGTGTAAATGAAGACGGATTTGAATTTTATCCTGTAAGTTATGCATGTGTTTTAATTCGCGGAGATCTTGATGTTAATGAAGCAAAACTTGCTGGTTTACTAAAGGCTAGTGAAGTTGTTCTTGCAGAAGATGAAGAAGTTCGTGCAATTAGTGGTGCTCCTCATGGATTTGTAGGACCAATACATGTTAAGGCTCCGATAATTCAGGATTTAAGTGTAAATGATATGCATGATGCTTTTGCTGGTTCTGGAAAAGAAGGTTATCATATTAAACATGTTGAGCCTGGTCGCGATTTTTCTTATTTTCTTAATGCAGATGTTCGTACTGTAAAAGAAGGAGATAAATGTGCCTGCCCTGGTTGTGACGGAACTTATTATACAACAAAGGGTAATGAATTAGGTCATATTTTTAAGCTTGGAAAAAAATATACTCAGAGCATGAAAGTAACTTATCTTGATGAAAACGGAAAGGCTGCTGTTCCTACAATGGGTTCTTATGGTATTGGCGTTGACCGTGTTTTAGCTTCGATTATTGAATGCTTCCATGATGATAAGGGAATCCAGTGGCCAATGTCTGTTGCTCCATTCCAGGTTGCACTTGTTCCAATCAAGTATGACGGCAAAATGAAGGAAGCTGCAGATTTTATTTACGAAACACTTAAAAAACTTGGTGTAGATGTACTTCTTGATGACCGCAATGAACGTCCTGGTGTTAAATTTAATGACATGGACTTAATTGGCTTCCCAATCCGTGTAACAATTGGTGATAAAAATCTTCCAAATGTAGAAGTAAAAGTACGCACCCAGAGTGAAGCTGTATTAATTCCGCTGGAAGAAGCTCCTGCTAAAATTGCAGATATGGTAGCTTCTGCTCTTGAAGAATTAAACTCGTAATTTATTCTGCAGAATAAAGTAAAATGGAGAAATAAATGAAAAAAATTTTACTTGCATTAAGTTTTATCTTTACAAATCTTGTTATGGCTTTTGCTCTTCCTGGTGTAACAAGAGACTATGCAGATGTTTCGGGTGAATATGTTTACTATAAAGATCATTCATTTGAACGCAATGCTTACATTGGATTTTTGTTTTATGATGATACAACTTATGCAGTAAGATTTTTTGCTCCAGAAGATGGCGAAAAAGCAGAAATTGATTATACACTTTATTTTACGGTAGATCCTTCAAAAGAGCATCTGGAACTTACCGGCGAAAAACTTCCTGATTTTGTAAAACCAGGTGATACGGACTACATTAATTATATGCATGATATGTTTTATGAACTTACTGCAAGAAGGCAGAAGGCAGGAAACATTTTATATGCTAAAAAAATTACAAGGGAAGATTACGAACAGTTTGGCGGAAAAGTTTACATTACATATTCTTCTTTAGTTCCGATTTTTAATGTAGAAGAAATTTCTTCTGCCGGTAAAAAAGAACTTTTTTCTGTACAGACAGTTGGTCTGCTTACTTCTGACAGTGATGCAAGTTTTTTAAATTTTAGGGGAATTGAAAGCATGCCTAAAGACAGAGTACATTCTCTTGATATTAAGAAAAATGCAAAAAAAGTAAATGCACAGTTTGAAGGTCAGACACTTACTTTAGATGAAGGCTGGCAGCAGCAAATGGAAAATGTATGGACTTTAGGGAACAATGCACTTCTTTCGCTTAATACAATTAAGGTACCTGAATATTTTACAAGTTCAGAAGAGTTTTTTTATTTTTTAAACCGCAAACTTCTTCAAAGTACAGAAGGTTCATATGCAGTTTGGAAACATGCAAAGTCTTCATTAAAAAAGAATAATCTTAGCGTAACTAATCTTTATTACCAGCCGGACACACTTGATGTTACAAGGGATTTTAAAATTGTAACAAAACGCTCTGACGGAACTTATACATATTTTACCCTCACAGTCTTTCAAAGTGTTTATGATCAGAATAGAAAATATTTTGAATCGATTATAAAAAGCTATAAATAATAATTAATTAAAGCTTGTTCTTGTTAAAGGTGAACCAATCCATACACCTTCACTGCCAAGGTATTCTTTGTGTTCTCCTTCAATAAGAAACTGAACGCTACTTACTGTTGAAAATGCAGTTGCTGTATAGACAACCTGTTTAAGCTGGGCAAGTCTTCCGTCTGTTCCGTAATTTTGGTCAAACTCAAAGTTTTCATTAAAATTGATTGTTGCTACTCCGTTTTTAATCGAAGCACCTAAAATTCTGGAAGTTTTTGGAATATAAGATTTACAGCCAGATTTTTCTTCTTCTAGGGTTGGTCCTTTTATAATAGCATTGATTGAATCTACAAGCGGACTGTCACTTTTTGGCATTTTGCGTGTGATAACTTTTTCGCTTACACTGCCATCTGAACCTACTTCAATAAAGCATAATTTTATATTCATTGTTGCATTAGCGGCAGGGCTTTGAGTTTTTGTTTCTTTATTTTTTTCCGTAGATTTATTTATAGATTTATCTGCAGTATCTTTTTTTGTTTTTTCTTTTTTAGCTTCTTCTTCTTTTTGGGCAGATGTTTTAGCTGTTTCTTCAGCTGCTTTTTCGTTTATAGGACTTACAGGTATTGTAATTTCTTTATCTGAATTTGTATTCTGTTCAGCAATTTCTATGCTTATAGGGGCAACATCATTTTTGCCTTTAGAGCTTTCTTCTTTTACTTCATGATTTTCAATAAATTCTGGAGTTTTGCCAAAAACTTTTCCAAAAAAATCAGACCGCTTTAAATTAGAAAAAATTTTGTCCTGTTCAACAAGAAAAAATATAAGCAGACCTAAGGCAACTAAAATCCATAAGGCAAGGGCAATACCGCTCTTTTTTTTATTATCGTTCTTTTTATCCATGTGCTTATTATACTTAAGATAAATTGATTTTTCAATGCAGATATTCTGTGTAAATAAAATTCAGCTGGTGATAATTTATTCCGAAAATATATTTATGAAACAAAAAATTTTAGATTTTACATTATTAATTTTTTTTACTTTGTCTTTTACAGCCTGTCTGTCATTGCCTAAAAATAAAACAGTTCCTTCAAGATGTTTAACTGACAGGGGAATTAAAAATGAAAAACAGCTGTATAAATTCTTTATTGAAAAAAATCCTAAAGCTTCTAAAAAAACTGTCCGCAAACTTGCAAGACTTTATATTAGTGAAGCTTCAATTGAAGGAATAAACAGCGACTGTGCTTTTGTACAAATGTGTCTTGAAACGGGTTTTCTTGAATATGGAAATCTTGTAAAGCCTGAGTGGAATAATTATTGCGGGCTTGGTGCAATTGATGCATCTAATCCTGGTGAACAATTTGCATCTCCTAAAGAAGGTGTCAGGGCTCATATTCAGCATCTGCATGCTTATGCAACAACAGAAGAAAAATTACTTGTTAATCAGTGCATTGACAGGCGTTATAAATATGTAAAACCCCGTGGAAAAGCAAAGACTGTTTTTGAACTTGCAGGTACTTGGGCTGCAGATAAATCTTATGGTCAAAAACTGGATGCTCTTCTTAGCTGCCTTGAAAATTATTGAAAGATTATTTTGAGTGTAAAAAAAAGGCACGCCCTAAAAAATCAGAACGTGCCAAAAGGAGAAATGATTAAAAAAAATTATACTAAGCCCTGGGCGATCATAGCGTTTGCTACTTTTACAAAGCCTGCGATGTTTGCACCAGCAACGT
>CAZALL010000057.1:0-9950 GCA_964485955.1 uncultured Treponema sp.
AAGAATTAAAACTGGAAAAGAATCAGAAAGAAGATTCATCTGAGGAGCAACCTTTGACATAATACCAAGCATAAGTTCCATTAAAAAAAGAGTTCCCATGATAGGCAGAGAAATTATAAGTGCATCCCTAAAAAGTTTTATAAGACCTGCAAAAAGAAATGACATGACAGTATTTGAATTTTCAATAAACATAAATACATTGAGAGCTTTAAAACTTGAAGCTAAGCCTCCCATAAACAAAGTCTGAAACCAGTGATTGGAAATAAAAACAAAAGTTGCAATTATATTAAAATATTGGCCCATAAGAGGATTTTCTACCTGACTTAAAGAATCAAAAACTTCACTTGCAGTAAATCCCATCTGAAAAGCAAAAAACTGACCTGCAGTAGAAAAGGCTGCAAATATCATGTTTACAAAAAAACCTATAATAATTCCTATCATTGCTTCACCTATTAGAAGCATTATGTATTCAAGACTAAAATTTGTTGAATTCTTTATTACAGAAGAATAAGCGCTATAAGGACCGCTTGAAAGTGAAAGTTGTGGAAATAAAAAAAATGCCATGTAGCCAACAAAAGCTATTTTTGCTATACGAGGAACAGCTTTTGTAGAAAAAAGAGGAACTGTCAATACAAGAGCAAGGCATCTAGCTGCTACGAGAAGATAAACTGGTGCACCTGCAACAATTGAATTTAGCATTACTATCCTGCAATCCTAGGGATCTGCTGAAAAAGATTAATTGTATAATCCATAAGAGAATTTATCATCCATCCGCCCAAAATAGCGATTGTTAAAAAAACAAACAGAAATTTTAAGAAAAAAGGCATTGTCTGTTCTTGAATAGAAGTGATGGATTGCAATAAAGCAACAATAAGACCTATAACCAGTGCTACAAGAAGTACAGGCCCTGCAAGTTTTAATACCTGTAAAATTCCACCCTGAAGTAAATTAATTGCGTCGTTTATTCCCATAGTCTACCCGCCTAATGAATGACACTCTGGAAAAGCTGACTGGTAAGAAGTCCCCATCCATCTACAAGAACAAATAAGAGAAGTTTAAATGGCATTGAAATCTGAACAGGAGGAAGCATCATCATACCAAGGCTCATCAAAATACTTGCAACAACCATATCAACAATCATAAAAGGAATGTAAAGGAAAAGACCTATTTTAAATGCGGCAGTCAATTCATGCAAAATATATGCAGGAATTAAGACATATGTCGGAACATCGGCTGCAGTCTGAGGTTGCTCAAGCTTTGCCATACTCATAAAAGACTTTACATAAGAATAATCATCTTCCATCTGAGTGAACATAAAAAGCCTTACAGGAGCAATACTCTTATCAACTGCTTCATTTAAAGTAATTTCATTGTCCGATAAGGGTTTAAAACCCTGTGTATATACATCTTTAAATGTAGGATACATACAAAAAAGAGTCATAAAAAGTGCAATTCCATTTAAAACTGCTGTAGGAGGAACCTGCTGTAAAGAAAGTGCTCTCTTTATAAAATCAAGTACAATAGAAAACCTTAAAAAACAAGTTACTAAAATAAGCAAACTTGGTGCAAGAGTAATAAGTGTAAGTAAAAGTAAAAGCTGAACGCTAAAGGCAACCTGTTTTCCAGTTTGTGGAGCTGTAGCTGTAATTGATATATTAGGAAAATCAATATCATTTACATTAGAGTTCATAGAAGTCTGACCATTTGTAGAACGATTATAATTATTTGTATTTGACTGAGAAGCAACTGGAAAAGCACAAAGCACCATCACAAAAGTTATGACAGAAATTTTTGGAAATTTTCTAATAAATTCATTCCAGGCTTTTTTCATCACTTATCCTCCCCTTCAAGTCTAGAACGGGTCTTTTTTAGTGAAGAAAGAATCTGACTGGCAGAACCATCCAGGCGGCTTCCATTTGAAGAAGATTTTTTTGTAGACTTTGTACTTTCTTTTTTCTGACTTCTTTTTATTCCGCTTACAAACATATCCAGAATTTCATTAAAATTCTTTGGTTTTTCTGTTTGATTATGAGTATCAGCATAAACATTCATTGCTTCTACAACTTCCTTATCATCAATTTGTCCAAGCAGATTTATATTTTCATCTGTTGCTCCAAGAAGATAAGCCTTATCTATCACTGTAAGAAGATAGATACTTTTTCCAGGACCAAGACTTAAGGAAGTTATCAAACGTAAAAACGGGTCTTCACTCTGCTGAACATTTTTATTTTTTTTATAAAGCCTTAAAAATAAATAAAGTAAACCAATTATTACAGCAAGAACAAAAATCATTCTTATAAAGACCCAGATTCCACTTGAAGACTTTCTGGTATTTTGAGAAGATGCATTATCCTGATCTAAAAAAATCTGTGTTTCATCAGTAATTCTTTGTGTAGACGAAGTGTCATTATTTTCTATTTGAGAAGAATTATCTGCAGTTTCCTGAGAATACAGCGGAACCTTAAATGAATATAAAAATACAAGCGAAAATAACGCAAAAATGCGTCTTATGTTTTGAGTTTTCGTAATGTCCCCCACCCATAAACTGCACCACAAAAAAAATGATGCAGATATAGAAAATTACATTGCCGAAGTTACATGTTCTATTGACGGAAGAATTTCGGTTACACGAACACCAAAGTTTTCATCAATAACAACAACTTCACCCTTGGCAATTGGTTTATGATTAACAAGAATGTCTACAGGTTCACCAGCAAGTTTATCCAACTCGATAATTGTGCCTTCTCCCATTCCAAGAATTTCTTTAATTGTCTTTTTTGTACGACCAAGTTCTACGGTCATTTCCATGTAAACATCCATGATAAGACCGATATTGCCCTGTTCAGAAGGTGTCATGCTCTGTGTAAGGTTTGGATACTGTAAAGACTGAACATTTGGAGTATTAAACTGAGCCTGAGGCTGCTGCATCTGCATTCCACCCATCATTCCCATGTTTGCACCCATCATCATATTTTGCTGAGGCATCTGCATACCACCCATCATCATATTCTGCTGAGGCATCTGCATACCGCCCATCATCGCAGGATTTGCACCAGGCATATTACCCATTTGAGCCATACCACCTGCATTCATATTAGCTGCAGAATTAAGCACTTCTCCACCACCAAGGGATCGTCCAATTGCTTCTGCTGCCTGACCGCCAATTGCTTCCCATAAAGTATAAGGCTGACCGTCAATAGTAAGTGGATATGTAAACAAAGCAAACTTATTCTGAGGAATTCTAACCATTGGCTTTGGCTGATGAACTGCTTCAGGTGGATTAGTTGCAAGACCAGGAAGTTTACCATCTTTAGAAAGTTCTGTAATTTCTGAACCAGAATGCTGAGAAACAACTTCACTAATTACAGAAAGAGCCATATCATCAAGTTCAGCATTTTCTTCTTTGTTGATTAAACTTACAAGTTTTTGTGCAAATTCCGGAGCAAATACAAAAAGATGATCTCCGTTAATACCTGCAGAAAAATCAGCCATGACAGCAACAACAACTTCCGGTATTTTAGAAAGAAGTTGATCACGGGAAATAGCTTCAACAGTTGGTTCCCCTGCAGAAACTTCAACACCTGTCATTGTACCAAGATTAGATGCAAGAGTATCTTTTATGTTACCTGCAAATTTCTTTAATATTTCCGTATCAATATGGGCAGATGGAGTACTGAAAGTTGTTCCGTTAGCACTAAGACCACCCATGTCAACTCCAGAAAGCAATGCGTCGATTTCGTCCTGAGAAATAGCACCGTCACTCATAATGTTTCATCTCCTTCTGCTGAAAGTTCTTCAAATTCTTCATCATCTTTATCTTCAATTTTTCCAATGACCTGAACAGCCATTTTTTTACCGACAACACCAGGCTGACAGTAGAATTTCTTTTTATTTCCTACACTTAAAGTCAAAGCTTCACCCACTCTTACATTAGAAAGGCGGACAACATCTCCGGCTCTAAGATTAAGTACATCCTTAATAGGCAGATTAATTGACCCTATATCTGCAACAACATCCATATCAACATCTGCAAGTTTTTCTTTTAAAGTACTCATATACTGAGTAGTTGAACTTCGCCTTACAGAACTAAACCAGAACTGAGATGAAAGTTTTGAAACAACAGGCTCAATTGTAAGATAAGGAATACAAATATTCATCATTCCTTCTTCATCACCAATTTTTGTTTCCATTGTAATAAGAACAACCATTTCACTAGGAGGAACAATCTGTGCAAACTGAGGATTAGTTTCAATCTGTCCAAGTCTAGGGCGCAAATCTATTACCTGTGTCCAGGCTTCACGCATATTTGCAAGAATACGTACAATAATTCCTTCAATAACCGACTGTTCAATATCAGTAAGATCACGATTAACTTTTGCCCCTGTTGCACCAGAACCTCCAAAAAGGCGGTCAATCATTGTAAATGTAATTGCAGGGTCAATTTCCAAAACTGCATTTCCCTTTAAAGGATCCATATTTATTACAGCTAATGTCGTAGGAGTTGGAATAGAACGTAAGAATTCTTCATATGTCAACTGATCTACCGAAGCCACATGAACATGTACAAGAGCTCGAAGCTGGGCAGAAAGACTTGTAGTTGTCAAACGTGCAAAAGTCTCATGCATATTTGAAATTGTACGAAGCTGTTCCTTTGAAAATTTATCAGGTCTCTTAAAGTCATAAATTTTTATCTTACGAGTTTCCTGAACAGGCTTAAAATCGCCCATTTCATTTTCGCCCGTTGTTATGGCCTGGAGAAGCTGATCTATTTCATCTTGTGACAAAACGTCGTTCATGCTGCCTTCTTACACACTAGTTTGTAACTACATCAAAAGATGTAAAGTTTACGTCCCTAATACGTGATGTACTTAAAATATCATCGTTTATCTGATCACGAATCTGCTGTCTTAAAAACTGTTCATTATATGGTTTAAGTTCTTCCGCAGTTCTTTCAGAAAAATATCTTCTTAAAAACGAACGGATTTCTACAGTACGTGCTGTAATTTCTGTAGAAGCAGCCTTATCATCTTTTTTATATCCAAGTGCTACCTGAACAACAACACTTGCAGGAACAGGATCATTAGTCTGGCATCTTACCTGATCAAGTGAAGTATACCAATCCAAAATTTCCCTCTTTTCAGTATACTCCTGAGAAACAGGCACTACAGTCTGCTGCTTACCGCCTTTATTCATAATTGAAACAACTATTACACAAATCGTAACTATAAAGATTACAGCTGCAACACCTATTGCAACCCACTTGAGAATCGTAGGAATAATGGCTTTTGCACCACCAGATTTTTTTCTTCCAAGGTCTTCGCCACCTGAGTCTTCACCCAAGCCAAGATCATCGCTATCTGCCATAGATTTCCTCCACCATAAGTTTTAAATGTTTTTTAGTTTAACATTAAAAATGTCCTTCGTCTAGAATAATTATATCTACACGACGGTTCTCTGCCCTTTCGTCAGGGGTATTATTACTAAATTTTGGTCTTGTATCCGCATAACCTGTAATCGAAAAATTATTTTCATTAACTCCAAAATCAGAAAGATAATGAAGTACGCTAGCACTGCGGGCTGCAGAAAGTTCCCAGTTACTTGGAAATTTACTGTCTTCTTTTACAGGTGTATCATCTGTATGACCTTCAATTCTAAAGCGCCTATTTTTCATTTCAGGTTCATTAAAAAATTTTGAAAGCCTAAGCAATGTTTCACGCGTTTCATCCATATCAAGTTCTGCACTACCTTCTGCAAAAAAAGAATCTGAAGCTAACGTGATTACAAGTCCTCTTTCATCACTTGTAACAGTAATACGTTTACTTTTTATATCAGGCTGAAATAAACTTACAGCTTTTTTCTTGGCAGTACCAAGGCTATGCCCTTTTTCAACAGACGGTAATGAACTTACGGTATTTCCAAGATCTGCAAGTCTTCCAGGACTAGTTGAAATTCCGCCACCAGGATTGTTATTCTGCAAAGACGCAGAAAGCTCCGCCATCATTACAGCATCACTTTCACTAGGATCGTAAAGCATAACAAAGAAACAGAGCATAAGGGTAATCATGTCTCCATAAGTACCCATCCACGCGGTTGAAGGTTTTCCAGCTTCTTTTTTTTCTCTAGCCATTTATCTTTCCGTTAATCCTTAATTACATCTGATTCAATAGCCTTTCTTGTCTTAGGATCAAGATAAGTAAGCAGTTTAGTTGCCAGAATACGAGGATTGTCTCCCCCCTGAATTGAAAGAACACCTTCAATAACCATTTCTTTTACAAGCATTTCCTGACTGTTCTGCATTTTAAGTTTTTCCGCAAAAGGACCAAAAAGCCAGTTGGCAAGCCAAGAACCGTAAAGTGTTGTAATAAGAGCAGTAGCCATATTAGGACCCAAAGAACTTTTATCTTCAAGGTTATTCAACATACCAATAAGACCAATTACAGTACCCATCATACCAAAACCAGGACCGTAACCTGCCCACTGAGTAATTATGTTAATCCAGTCCATGTGTCTGCCTTCAATGGAACTCATTTCATTTTCCATAATCTTACGTATAATTTGACCATCAGTACCATCGACTACAAGACGAAGACCTTCCTTCATAAAAGGATCATCAAGATCATCAAGACCTTCTTCCAAAGCAAGAATACCTTCACGACGGGCTTTTTCCGAAAGAGCAACCATATTCTGAACAATCGTTTTTTCACCATAATCGTAAGTTTTAAATGTTCGTCCAATGATTTTAAATACACCAAGTGCTTGTTTTAAAGGTGCTACAATAAATATAGATGCGTAAGAACCACCTACAGTAATAAAAATAGAAGGAATATCAATAATTCCGGAAATAGAACCACCAGAGGTTAAAACACCCAGAATTACGGCTGCAAAACCACCGACAAGACCAATTAATGTTGCTATATCCATTCGCAAACAAGCTCCTTATAATTCCTGTGTATAGTTACCTATATTTTTTCTATAGGAAATGATTTTTTTAATTATGTCGTCAGGAGAATTCTTTACGACAATTTTTTTGCCGGAAAGCATGGTTAGAGTAACATCAGGAGTTTGTTCAATAAATTCAATTTGATGCGGATTTATCCAATACTTTGTCCCATCCAGCCGCATAACTTCAATCATATCTCTATATAATGAATAGTTATTGAACTCCCGTCAAGTGTTTTTTACGCTTAAGGGCATTTTTTTCTATTTAAATTATCGGCAATTTAAACTCCACTTCTTAAAAAAAAATAGAACTTTCCGCATACAAAAAAATATAACTTGTTAAAATTTCATATATGAAATAAAATACAGTCATGAAAAACAAGATTTTAATTATTGAAGACGTTCCGGAAATGCTCCACCTTGTGACAGTTTATCTAGAGAACGCAGGATTTGAATGTACTGGATGCGATACTGCAGAAGGTGCTATTGAAAAACTTAATGCTAAGTACATGCCGGAATTAGTTATCCTTGACTTAAATCTTCCCGGTATGAGTGGTCTGGATTTTTTAAAACAATTCCGCGAAAATTATAAAACTACAATTCCTGTAATTATTGTTTCTGCCAGAGATGCAGATGAAGATATTATAAAAGGTCTGGATCTTGGTGCTGATGAATTTGTAACAAAACCTTTTAGTCCAAAAGTTCTTGTAGCAAGAGTAAAATCTAAACTTAACCGACTTTCAGAAACGGAAGCCTCTGTTGAAGAAACAATCAAATTTGGTAACTTTACCATTTTTTGCAACAGCTGCATTCTTAAAAAAGGTACGGAAAAAGTTCCCCTTTCAACAAAAGAATATGAAGTACTTGAATACCTTTGCCGTAACAGCGGTAAGCCTTTAAGTCCTGAAAAAATTTATGAAGACATCTGGAAAACCCAGTACGGAGATATTACAGCCGTAGCAGTTTACGTTCAGCGTCTTAGAAAAAAGATTGAAGAAAATCCTGCTGAACCAAAACATCTTGTTACCGTATTTGGCGAAGGCTATCGTTTTGACAAATGAAAATTAAAACACAGCTGACAGTTTTAATAACAGGTGTAGTATTAATTCCTTTAATCTGTGCCATTATTCTGCCAGCATACCATTATTTTTCTTCATCACAAAGAGCTCTTTTAAGAAATTATAATTCACTCAGATTTTCAGATACATTTAATGAATCTACACATGCATCTTTATCTGATGATGACTGGAATTTGCTTAAGGAAAAACTTATAGAAATTCAGCCAGGAACAGATACCTTAGTTTATGTAAACAAAACTATAGTTTTATCAAATTTCAGAGAATTTAAAAGTGGTATACAGATCGAACCTGCAGATTTATTTGGTTACATAAGACGGTCAACCAATAAATATCAATACGAAATTCGTTCTTCAAAGGGTAAAAAAATTATAACTGAACAGGATGCACAAAGTGAAAAATTCAGTCCGGATGAAGATCAAATTCATTCATACGGAAGTGCAGAACATTTAGGTCCTAAATTTCTTGTGATAAGCCGCTATGATATAAATGATGGAGAAAAAAATCCGGTTTCAAACGGTGGAAAGTTTTACCTTCCCCTTTTCCTTGTTTTTATTGCATTTGAAGTATTTGCAGTTACATTAATAATTCAACTTTCAACAACTCTTACAAATTCCTTGCAGGTACTTGAAAAAAATACTGAAAAAATTGCAAACGGTCAACTTGATATTGAACTTGAAAAACCTGAAATAAAAAGACAGAACAACGAAATTACAAATCTTACGGAAAACCTTGAAAAAATGAGGCTTTCATTAAAAGATGCAGGTGACAGAAGAACAAGATTTTTAATGGGAATAAGCCATGATTTAAGAACTCCTATTGCCCTTATAAAAGGATATGCTGAAGCTATTGCAGACGGTGTAATGGATGACACTGAAACAATAAAAAAATCTCTGTCTGTAATTGTTAACAAGGCTGGTACTCTTGAATCAATGATAAATGAACTTATTGATTATGTAAAACTTGATAATCATGAATGGCGAAAAAAACTTGTTCCTGAAGAAATAAAACCAATTCTATTGGAATATACACAGGCGGCAGAAGTTACAGGAGATGTTTACAAACGCAAAATAATTACAAATATTAATATACCTGACGGAAGAAAAATACCTTTAGATAAAAATCTTTTTCAGAGGGTATTGGAAAATCTTTTGCAAAATGCCCTGCGCTACACAAAAGAAAATGACACAATCAGCATAATGGCATCAGAAAACAAAGGAACAATTTCTATTTCTGTTGCAGACACTGGAAAAGGAATAAATGAAGAAGACCTTCAGCACATATTTGAACTTTTTTACAGAGGAACAAACTCTCGTCGCGAACAGGGGATGGGTATTGGTCTTAGCGTAGTAAAAAATATTGTTGATACTCACGGTTGGGTAATTGATGTTAATTCAAAGTTGGGTCAGGGAACAAGTTTTAACATAAAAATTCCTGTAGATGATAAACAAAATTAAATCATACATACAACTCTTATACATCTGACAGATAAGAGAATTTTCTTAACAGAACAATTTCTTTTACATCAATTCTTCGAGTATTCTGTTTAGAAAAAGGAGTCCTTTTTTTGTAAGCCTATAAATTTTTTCTTTTTCTGAAACAAAAATAACTTCTGCATTTTTATTATCCATCTCTTTTTTCCAAAGACCGTTTTTTTCTCCAAGTCTTTTACCTAATTCCACATAATTTTTCATTTTCCAAAAACGTTTTTTATACTCAAGAGATGAAATGCCCGAAAGGCAGCGAAGTCCCATCATCAAAAATTCAAATTCTAATGTTTCAAGAGAAAGTTGCTCTGTTTCATACGGTATTTTTTTTTCTAAAGACAGTTTATCTGTACCTGTGTAAAAATCTGTATACAGTTTAATATCATTTATATTGTTTATTCTTCTTCCACCAAAGGCATCAAAATCATAAATTGATGAATATGCACCT
>CAZALL010000058.1:0-9897 GCA_964485955.1 uncultured Treponema sp.
ACGAAAGAGAAGGAAAATTTAAAATTATTGCGGGAGATTGTCTTAAAACATGGAAAACTGAGTTTGAAAATTTGGAAAAAGAAAATCCAAAAAAACTTCCTAAATATTTAATGGGTAATTTACCTTACAATATTGCGGCAACTTTTATTGCAGATACAATTACAAAAGGTCTTAATTTTGAAAAATGTGTTTTTACAGTACAAAAAGAAGTAGCTGACAGAATGGCAGCAAAGCCAGGAAGTGAAAACTATTCTTCGTTTAGTGTACTTTGTCAGTGGGTTTATAATGTAAAATCTTTTTTAACTTTAGGACCAAATAATTTTTGGCCCAAACCAAATGTAGCTTCTGGTGCAGCCCTTATGACAAAAAAAGAAAAGTCTATTCCTTGTGAAGATCCAGAGTTTTTTATCAAATTGGTTCATGCTCTTTTTTCCAGCAGAAGAAAAACTATTCATAATAATATAAAACCTCTTATTCCATTAAAAACAGATTACGATGTATGGATTTATGAAAGCGGACTTTCACCACAAGTGAGGGCAGAAGAACTTACAGTAGAACAATTACTTACCTTGTCTCAAAATGTGTTAAAAGGTATAATGAGCCAAAAAGGTACAATCAATGCAGCAAAATAATGTTAAGGAAAATTTACAGATAGTCAGGGAAGAAATAAATGAAGCTTGTTTAAAAACAGGTCGTTCCTGTAACAGCGTAAAACTTTGTGCCGTAAGTAAGTTTCATCCGATTGAAGCAGTAGAGGAAGCTATAAAGTCAGGACAGTTTCTTTTTGGAGAAAACAGAGTACAGGAAGCTTTCGAAAAATTTAAGCAGTTAAAGGAAAAAAATTATAATTTTAATCTGCACATAATTGGTTCCCTGCAGACAAATAAAGTAAAAAAAGCACTTGAAATTGCCTCCTGCATTCAGTCTGTTGACCGAATTGAACTTTTGCAGGAAATTGAAAAACAATGTTGTCGCTTTAATAATGGACAGGGTAGAGATATCGATGTTCTTTTTGAAATACATACAGGTGAAGACTCAAAATCTGGTTATACTTCTAAAGATGAACTTAAGAAAAATCTGGAACTTCTTGCAGAAGGAAATTTTCCTCATATAAAATGTCAGGGGCTTATGACAATGGCACCTTTTACTAAAGATGAAATTCTAATTCATAAATCTTTTTCTACACTTAGAGAACTTTCGATTGAACTTGCAAAAGACTTTCCATTATTGAATTTTTCTCAGTTAAGCATGGGCATGAGTGGAGATTTTAAAATTGCAATTGAAGAAGGTTCTACAATGGTTAGAATTGGAACTGCAATTTTTGGGCAGAGAGATTATAATAAATGAAAATTAATAAGGCATCAAAAATATTTTTATTTGTGTGTACTCTTTTTTTTGCGACAAATAATTTTATTTTTGCTTCTGATTCAACAACACCAGAACCTTATGCAGAAGATGAATTTCCACAGTGGGCAAAAGATTTAAGGCGTACTGAAATAATTACATTTGGTTCAATGCCTTTTGTTACTATTGGTGTTACGATGGGGTACGGCGGGTATCTTTATTTTTCTAAACAAACATCATCTTTTCCAAATCCATTTTCAAAAGGAGATTCTTCTTTTACGGAAGAACAGCAGATAAATATTCTTTGTCTTTCATCACTTATTAGCGTAGGACTTGGTGTTACTGATTTAATCGTAAATATTATTCAGCGTAATAATAAGCAACGTAAGTTAGATCTTATTCAACAGCAAAAAGGAAAAGCTTCAGTAAATCCTATAAGTACAGAGGATGTAAATGAACTTTTAAGACGAAATACTCAAGCTTATGAAGATTCTCTTGAAGAAGATGTTAATGATGTCCATGAAAATTTAAATGATCAAAAAATACGGGATCTTGATGAAGTAAATATTGAAAATTCAAAGGTGGGGGAATAATGCCTTTTTTTTGTGTAAAAGTACCTCCAGAATATGACAAACGTGAACGTTTAGATATGTACATTGCATCTCTTCCAAACGGAATGAACCGCAGTAAATTAAAAAGTGGAGTTGTAGAAATTCTTGTTAATGGGAAAAATCAAAAACTTTCTTATAAAGTAAATGCAAAAGATGTAATTAATATAAATTGGGAAGAAAATATTCCAGATGATATTATTCCAGAAAATATTCCTCTTAACATAATTTATGAAGATAATGATGTTTGCGTTGTAGATAAAAAACAGGGAATGGTTACACATCCTGCATGTGGAAACTGGAGCGGAACTTTAGTAAATGCACTTTTGTTTCACTGGGGCAGGCAGGCAATTACAGAAATAAATAATGGTTCTCAAAGAGAAATGTTAAAAAAAAGACGACCTGGAATTGTTCATCGCCTTGATAAAGATACATCAGGAATTATTATTGTTGCAAAAAATCGTGACACAGAAGAATTTTTAGGTAATCAATTTAGAAATCATAAAGCATTAACAAAAGAATATATTGCAATATGCATGGGACGGCCTCAACATCAGCATGGAACTGTAAAAACTCAAATTATTAGAGATCCAAAAAACAGAAAACGCTTTAAAGCTATTACAGATTCTGATGAAGGTAAATATGCAGAAACGCAATATTCCTGTATTGCATGTTATGGAGAATATTCACTTATAGTATGCAGACTAAAAACTGGAAGAACACATCAAATAAGGGTTCATATGAAATATCTTAATTGTCCTATTTTGGGCGATTCAATCTATGCAAAAGAAGATAAGATTTTTTCAAAAGCAACTCTTATGCTTCATGCTCGAATGCTTAAAATAAAAATTCCTTCCTGTAATGAATCTAAAACTTTTATTTCTCCAACACCAGAGCGTTTTAAGGAAATTATGAAAATTTTAAAAAAGATGTATAATAAAACTATTCTACCAAAAGACAGGTAAAAATGCTACAAATAAAAATAATCCATGAACCTAGCAAGGAAGAACCTTATATTATAATCGATAAACCTGCTGGGCTTGCGAGTGCTCCTCTAAAAGAAGGGGAACTTTCTGCATTAACACAGGCTGTAAATTTGTATCCTTTTATAAAAGAAGTTAAAGGTTTAAAAAATATAGAATATGGTTTGCTTCATCGCCTGGATACTGCAACAAGAGGTCTTTTACTTATTGTCACAAATCAGAATTTTTATGATTATATGTTTGACTGTCAAAAAAAAGGTCTTTTCCAAAAAACTTATACAGCTTATTGTGACAAACTTTCAGATGTTGATATAAAAGAAAGAGAAGGTTACCCTTTAATAAATAAAAAAATTGACGAAAGCAGAATAATATCCGTTAGTTCTGCCTTCCGACCGTTTGGTAAAGGTAATAAAGAAGTTCGTCCTGTTACACAAGAATCAAATACTGCTGCTAAAAAAAAGACAAATGGTATTTTGTATACAACAAATATAAAAATGAAAAATATTAATGGTACTTATAAAGCTTCGTGTACAATCACCAAAGGGTACAGACATCAGGTTCGCTGTCACCTTGCATGGCAGGGATTTCCTGTTAAAGGTGATTTTCTTTATAATCCACTTGCAAAAGAAAAAGACAAATTTTGTTTTTACGCTACATCTTTACGTTTTATAGATCCTATAAGTGAAAAAATTATATGCTATGATTTAAAAATTTAGAATTATTTATAGATAAAGAAGACTGTTAAAAATTGAATTTTATGCCCGGAAGGGGACTTGAACCCCTATGAAGTTGCCTTCACTAGGACCTGAACCTAGCGCGTCTGCCAATTCCGCCACCCGGGCAAGTGCGAATATATTAACTTAAAAATATAATGTCTGTCAAGTAAGAAAAAAAAGTGTTATTGTTTTACTGTACGTCCAAGCTGTCCACAGGCTCCTCCGATGGAAGAACCTCTTTTCACTCTAAGAGAGCAGTTTAATCCGGCTTTTTCAAGGTAAGAAATAAAATTTTTACATTCAGTTTTAGACGGGCTTTTAAAATCAAGACCTGGCACTTCATTCCATGGAATTAAATTTATATAAACGTCAATTCCTTTGGCAAAGTCAATGAGCTTTTGTGCACTTTCAAAATCTGTATTTTTTTGTGCTAAAAGGGCAGCCTCTAGTGTAACACGCTGTCCAGTTTTTAGAGAATAATATTTTAAGGCTTCTTTTAATTCACAAAGAGGATTTCCTTTATTTACAGGCATAAGCTGACTTCGAAGTTCTTCATTTGCCGTTGTAAGTGAAACAGCCAGACGCATAACAGGTCCATTATCAGCTAAATCGTAAATGCCTTTTATAATTCCGCATGTACTTAAAGTAATTCTTCTACCACTTAAATTACGACCGTTTTTATCTGTAAGAACCTTTACTGCCTTTCGTATATTTTCCAGATTTTGCATAGGTTCACCCATGCCCATAAATACAATATTATCTAAAGTTCCTGCTTCTCTTTCCAGATGATAGAATTCTTCTACGATTTCACCAGCAGTAAGATTTCTTGCAAGACCTAACTGTCCTGTCTGGCAGAAAGCACATTTCATTGCACAACCAGCTTGACAGCTTACACAGGCAGTTTTTCTATTTTCTTTATCTGTAAGCAGAACAGTTTCAATCGCAAGTCCATCGTTTAATGTAATCTGAAGTTTTATTGTTCCATCAGGATCTTTAAGAACCTGTGAAACCTTTGATGAATAAAGTTGGGCTTTTTGTTTTAAAGTTTCACGAAGTTCCTTATTAATGTTTGTCATTTCATCAAAAGAAACTGCACCTTTTGAAATCCACTGATATATCTGCTTCGCACGAAAAGCCGGAGAGAGAGAAAGAATATTTTCAATTTCTTGTGGCAGTAAACCACTTAGAAAGACTTTATCCATTAAAATAATGGCTTATTATTTTGAATGTGATCAAGCATTTCATTAACAGCCTGGCATTTTATACCAAGTTTCTGGAATGACTGAAGAGCTTCAATTGCTTTTTGCTTCTGTCCTAATTTCATGTAACAATCTGCAAGGTCAATATAGAAGCGGTAATTTTTTTGATCGTTACGAATTAATTGTGTAAGACGTTCAATAGCTTCTTCATATTTTCCTTCACCTTTACATATAAGGGCAAGACCAAGTGCTGCGTATACATCAAAGTCGATATCCATGGCTTTGTTGTAGTATTCAACAGCTGTTTTATAATCACCTGTATTTCTGTATGCATCACCTGCACGTGTAAGAATTACTTTATTTTTAGGATCAAGCTCAAGAATTTTGTTCCAGTATTCAACAGATTTATGCTGCTGGTTCATTCCGCGGTAGCAGTCAGCTAAACCAAAAAGTGCATAGAAGTTTTTAGGGTCTCTTTCAAGAGCTTTTTCAAAGAAAGTAACACCTTTTTCAAATGTACGAAGTTTTCTGTGACAGTTACCTAAAGAAGTAAGTACACGGATGTCTACTCCATCAGGATTAATTTCAAGCATTTTTGTCCAGTAGAAGAGGGCATCTTTGTATTCTTTAAAGTCATAATGAAGATGACCTAAGCCAATAAGAGCATAGGCATTATTTTCTTCCATATCAAGAACTTTAAGATAAAGCTGTTTTGATTTTTTAAAATCATGAATCTTTCTATAAGCATCTGCAACACGGGTAAGAACTGTAATATTTCTATCATCGTGAACCAGATACTGCTCCCATATTTCTATTGCCTTATGATAATGATTCTGGGCCTTATAACAGTCTGCAAGTCCAAAAAGAGCATAATTGTTACCAGGGTGGAATGAAAGGCATTTAGAATAATATGCAATTGCATCATTTATGTGATTAAGTTTTCTTTCACTGTCACCAAGACCAACTAAGGCATAATTATTGTTGTCTTCAATGTCAAGAATCTGCTTAAAGGCATCGATAGCGTCCTGTGTTCTGTTTTCTTTTAAGAGCTGATAACCTTTTTTTGACAGTTCACTGATTTTAACTGCATTTTCATCTGCAGGTGTTTCTTCTGCAGCCATAGGATTTTTAATTTCGACATCTTGTGTCATAGGATTTTCTAATGTGTCTTCCACTTTTTTATTCCTCTTTTAATATTATTTTTAGCATTCCTGCTATTTTTTCAAGAATAGGATTTGCCTTTTTTGTATTATGTGCAAGCAGATACATTTTTAAAGCAAGAAGATCTTTATTTTTGCTTTCATCAAGTTCTCCAACTCTTGTAAGTCCGTCAGAATAACCTGTTGTAATAAAAACACGGCGAGCTTCTTCAACTTTGCCTTCATTAAACAAAATATTTCCCTTGCGGTTCAAAGCAACCTTTTGCTCTGATGTAATGCCCTTTAATGGCTGTTCTGTTGTTTTTATAAAAGCTTGAGTCTGTTTGCTGTCTATTAGTTTTTTTAAATCTTCTGCCATGGCATCTCTTTTTAAATAAACAAAATATGTTCTATTTTACTTTAATTTATACACTTGTCAAGTTAATTTGAATTAATTGTTGCATTTTGTTCATCAGAATTTTCTGTTGTAAAAAAATCTACGATACTTCTTCCATAAACTCTTTGGTCATATCTGAATAAATTGCCAATTTTTTCTGGTAGAGGATCTTCTTTTGGATGATGAATTAAAACTGTTCCTCCCTGATTAAGTAAATTTCTTTTACTTACAGTTTCAATAAGTTCTTTTCTATATTTATAAGGAAAGGGCGGATCAAAAAAAATAAAGTCGTAAGAATCTTTTAGTCTTTTTAAAAAAAGTTCAACCGCAATAAAATGACAGTCAATTTTAAGTCCAAGTTCTCTTTCTGTAATAGCAACATTTTCAAACACAGTTCTAGCTTTGGCTTTATCCATTTCGCAAAGACTTACTTTTGAAGCTCCTCTCGAAGCAGCCTCTATTGCAATAGTTCCAGAACCGCTAAAAAGATCAAGGAATGATTTACCAGGAAGTTTTGATTCAATAATAGAAAATAAAGATTCCCTCATTCTATCCATTGCAGGACGTATTGCCATTTTTCCATCTGGACATTGAGTAAAGTGTCCGCTTAATTTTCCTCCAGTAATGCGCATTTTATTCCCCTGAACTGTTTAATTCCCAGTAGATGTCATCATGTGTAAGGCGAGTATTTTGCTTTGCATAATCAAAAGCTGTTTTTCCGTTAGAATCAGTGGTATTTGTCTTTGCACCAGCTTTAAGCAATAAATTAATTACTGAGGTGTTATTGCTGTATTGTGCAGCATACATAAGAGGTGTTTTTCCTTTCCATATGCGGTTTAATGAAAGACCCATATTTAAGAAAAGATTTATTTTTACATTCTGAACATGTTCAGCTGCCTGTGTTGATGTTAGGGCTAAGATAAATGCCTTATAAACTTCATCTTCAGAACTTGAGCGGTCTTTTAGTAAAAGTTTAAGTATTTCAGGATTTTGAGTGTAAGCTGAAGCAAGAAGTAGAGGAGTTGAATTATACTTGTTTCTTACCTTTACATAAGCACCATTTTCTATAAGCTTCCTTACAATATTTATATTGTTTTGGTATCTTACGGCATACATAAGGGCTGACCAATTATCCTTATCGCGTGCGTTTACATCAGCCCCTGAATTTATAAGGCACTGAACGTCCCAGTCATTACCGGCTTTTGCTGCTTTCATAAGCAATGTAATACCATTTTCATCTGTCTGATTTGGATCACTGATAAAATCATTTTTTAGAATATCATCTTCTTGTATTTTGTTCTCTAAAACTTTATTTTCATAAAGAGATGTATCCTGGGCATAAAGTTTAGTACTTTGATTTTCAAGTTGAGTTTGAGCTTCTTCTTGACTGCGTTCAATTTCTGTTTCTGCATTTTTCTTTGAAAGTAAATCAATTTCAGATTTTAAACGTTCATTTTCTGAAGAATACATAGATTCTTCTTCTTTTGCCAGTCGTTTTGCTTCTTCAAGTTCGCTCTTAAGTTTTTCGTTTTCTTCTGCCTGCTTTTGATATGAAAGTTTTTTTGCTTCAAGTGCGGCTTTTTCTTCTTCTAACTGTTTTTTCAAAGTTAAAGCTTCTTGTAAAAGACCTTCATTTTCAGCATCAAGTTGTCTTGTTTCTTCTAACTGTGCCTTAAGTTTTTCATTTTCTTCTGTCTGCTGCAGTTTATTTTCTTGAGCATTCTGCTGTGCTAAAAGAGCTTTTTCTTCCCTGATTTTTTCTAGTTCTTCATCTGAAGTATTTTGAGCAAGTAGTGCTTCTTCCTGTGCCCTGCTAAGTTCTTCCTGTGCTTTTTGTAATTCTTCCTGATATTTTATTCTTTGAGCTTCTGTATTTTCTTTTGTTAAGCGAAGTTCTTCCTGAATATTTTTTAATTCTTCTTCCTGAGCCTGTCTTTGAGTTTCTGCATAGTCTTTTGCACTCTGGGCTTCTTCTTTTGCTTTTTCAATTTCGCTTAAAAGATTTTGTTTTGAATTTTCTGCATTTTCCTGAGCAAGACGAGTTTCTTCTTGAATTTTTCTAAGGGCTTCTTCTTGTTCTGCCAAAGCTAGAGCATTCTGTTCTGAAAGCTTTTGAGCCTGAGATTTTTGTTCTTCTAAGCGTTTATTTTGTTCATCAAGCTGCTTTTGTTTTTCCTGCTGTTCTGCCATAAGACGTTCGTTTTGTTCATCAAGGCGACGTGCTTCTTCAAGTTCGGCAGCAATACGTTTATTTTCTTCATCAAGCTGTCTCTGTCTTTCCTGCTGTTCTGCCATAAATTGAGCATTCTGTTCATCAAGACGGCGTGCTTCTTCAAGTTCGGCTGCAATACGTTCTTCTTCTTTTTTACGGGCATTTTCTGCTTCCAAAGCCTGCTGGCGAGCTGTTTCCTGGGCTTTTAAATTTGCTTCTTCTTGTGCTTTTGCAAGTGCCTTACGCTGTTCTTCCTGCTGAGCCTGAAGTTTTGCATTCTCTTCTGCAATACGATCTGCTTCTTCCTGTGCTTGTTTTAATTTTAATTGTTCTTGAGCAAGTTCTTCTGCATGCTTTTTTTCCTGAGCAAGGCGAGCTTCTTCTTCAGCCTTCTGTCTTTCAGCCTCTGCCTGTAAAGCAGCCTGTCGAGCTTCTTCCTGAGCCTGAGCAATTTTTGCTGCTTCTTCTTTTTGACGTTGAGCTTCTTCTTCAGCCAATCGAGCTTCTTCTTCTTTCTTAAGCCTTGCTTCCTCTTCTTCCTGCTGAAGTGCTGTATTTACAAAAGTTGCTTTTACTGTACGCATTTCTGACTGCATAGTAGCAGTTGTATTTGTTTTTGGAGCGGTACTTGTCTGGTTTGAAGAATCATAAGAATCTGTATTTTCATCATCAATTTCAGGATTAGGATCATTAGCATATTTTAAGAGAACTGGTTTTATTGTTTTTTTATTAGGATTTAATTTTGCATATTCAAATGAGTTTTTTCCTGTCTTATCTTTTGCAAGTACGATCGATTTAGATATGGCATTTCTTGTTCCAGTACCGGCAGATGCAATTTTATCAACAACTTCAGGTTTTGAAGAATAACGTGCTGCATACATTACAGGAGTTCTTTTGTCTTTAGCCTGAGCAGTATATTCAAATCCGGCAGAAATAAATGCATTTATAACATCAAGATCGCGGTCTGCCTGAAGGGCAATCATAAGGAGTGTTTCTTTGTTTGATCCAAATTTCTGTGTTTTGAGGGCTGGATTTTTTTTAAACAAAACTTTTAGTTCTTCAGCAGAAGAAGATTTTGCCATTGATTCAAAACTGTTTGAAGATTTTGAGTATGCTGAAGAAAGTGCACAAAATGTAAAAATTAATAAAGCTATTATGTTTTTAATAAAATTTTTAGTATTAGAATTCATAAATTTTATTATAGTTTGCTCATATTATTCCGTCAAGAAAAAAATAAAAATGTACTATATAATACAGACGGTGAAATATAATTCCTTTCAAAAAATTCTTTCATTATCT
>CAZALL010000059.1:0-9878 GCA_964485955.1 uncultured Treponema sp.
TGGCTTGATTTTCTGTAGAAGAATTTTCAGTGAGTGATTCTTCTGGAAAAATATTGTCTTCAGTAAGTGGGGTAAGGGAAGTTAAAGCATTTTCCTTATCTAGATTAATGTTCCGAGGACTTTGAGATGACTGAATATTTTCCTCACTGCTTAAATAAAATCCTTCACCTTCTGGAAGTTTTTCTTCGAACTCTGAGATAGAAAAATTGTTTTTAGTTTCGCCTGTACTTACTGGATTTTCATCTATATTCTGTGTTGACTGACAGGACATAAAATTTGTCACAAGTAAAATTAGTGAGAGGCTTATTAAAAATGCTGTTTTTTTTATTTTAAGCTTCACGGAGTATCCCCCAGTAAAGTGTCAATCATTTTGTCATTCTGTTGTGAAAGTTTTTCTACAGTGTCCTTGTCCGGCATTGTAAACCATTGTTTAACTTCTTCATCTCCCCATTTTTTTCCGCTTATTCTGGAAAAATAATAGTCTCCGCTTAAGCTTTGATATTTAGGTTCAAGAAAATCTTCTGTTGGACTAAAACTTAAATTTTCTTTTACAGGAAGTTCTTTTGTTTTTTTAGGTTTAGAAGCACATTCTCTTATTCCTGCTATGACAGCAAGAACAAAAAGTACAATGAGAATTATTGATATTATAAACGCAGCACTACTTTTTTCTTTTAAGAAATTTTTTACTGCTTGTCTGCATTTATCAGTAAAATTCATTTTTACTTAGAGATGCTCCTTTTCTTTATTATCATCTTTTGGAAGCTCTGCATTTTCTTCCTTTACATCTTCATTTGTATTTTCATAAACAGCATTTCCGTTTTCATCAACTTTAACGCTTCCGTCTTCATTGTGTTCACGGCGTGGAGGACGCTGAGGAATTACAATACCTTCTTCAGGCTCAACATCTTCTTCGACAAAGTCATCCTGACTGTCATATTTTATGTTTCCGTTTACAGTATCTTCGTCAAGTTTTATCTGAATGACTTTTGTAACACCACTTTCTTCCATTGTTACACCAAGCATTGAGTTTGTTCCCATTACAGTTTTTTTGTTGTGAGTAATTACAATGTACTGGCTTACGTTTGCAAATGCCCTTAAAGTTGTAACAAAAGAATTTACATTCTTATCATCAAGGGCTGCATCAATTTCATCAAGAAGACAAAATGGTGAAGGACGAACCTGATATGTCGCAAAGAGAAGGGCAACGGCAGTCATAGTTTTTTCACCACCCGATAGAAGTGAAATGGACTGAAGTTTTTTTCCAGGCGGCTGAGCATAAATATCAATACCAGTTGTGAGAACATTTGCAGGGTCAACAAGACGAAGTTCTGCACGACCTCCGCCAAAAAGTCTTCTGAACATGTTGTGGAAATTACGGCGGATTTTATTGTATGTGTCAAGAAAGAGTTCTGTTGATTTTGTTTTTATTTCTTCACTTACGCGTACAAGATTTTCAAGTGCCTTTTGTGTGTCCGTAAAGTTTGCCTGTTGGCGTTCAAAACGTTCTTTTTCTTCGGCAAACTGTTCAACTGCCATAAGGTTTACCTGGCCAAGATCAGAAATTTTTTGTTTAATGCCAAGAAGCTTTTCTTTTAATTCTGCGGAAGAAACTGTAATTTTAAACATTCTTTCTTCAAATTCCATAAGGTCTCGGGAATAATTATCTTGAAAGTTCTGTTTTACATTTCTTATTTCTGTATCATTTTGAATAAGATCCGCACTTAGTTTTTCAAGCTGTGCCTGATACTTCTTTTTTTCTTCCTGTTTTTTCTGCAGTGCATTTTCACGTCCGGAAGCTTTTTTATTATATTCTTCAATCTGCTTGTCTAACTGTTCAAGCTTTTTTGAATTCTGCTTGCCCTCAAGTTCAAGTTCACCAATTTCTTCATCAAGTTCCTGAATTTTTTCTTCGTTTTCGTCACGTCTTTTTGTTTCTTCAAAAAGTTCATTCTCTTTTTCATGCAAAGAAGTCTGTTCAGTTGAAAGAAGTCGGTTTAATGTTTTAATCTGTTCTTCACAACTAAAAATCTGCTGGGTCATCTGAGCCTGATTAACTCTTGCCTGATTTAAAGTTTCGCGGTATTCATCAGTTTTTTTCTTAAGTTCATCATTTGCTTTTTTAAGTAAAGCTGTTTCTTCTTCAATCTGTTTTATTTGGTCAAGATTAGACTGAATTTTTGAATCAATGTTGCGTTTCTGTGTAATGATACCTTCTGGTGCCAAAAAGTCATCGATAAAAGCGGGTGTTGTTTTTGTGTAATTTTCAACTGCTGCATTGAGTGCGTCAAGCATTGCTGAAAGTTCGCTAAATGCATTTACTGCATCTTTTCCAAATGAAATGGTATCCTGTGATGTATGATTTGGAATCGCTGCAAAGTCTTTAAAAATATTTTCACGGCCCTTGGCATAGATTTTAATTTTCTGCAGACTGGTATCTAATTCTTCTTTTGCTTTTTTGTTTGCGATGGAAGAATAACCTGCACTTTTTAGTTTTGCATCAAGCTCTGTAACGATATCTTCTGTAATGGCTGCCAGTTGCTTTTGAAGTTCTGCACGTTCCTGATCAAGATTGTGGATTTTTCCGCCGTTTATGCCAGATTGCCTGTCGTTTTCGCTTATCTGAATGGAACACTGTTCTATGTTTGCAACAAAGTTTTGAATTGATTTATTTATGTCTTCAAGACTTTTTTGTTTTGTGTGCAGGTCACTGTTAAGAGAATCAACTTCTTCGGTGTGTTCGTCAATTCTTTCCTGCATGTTTTTTATACTGTTTTCTATCTGTCCGATTTTTTCTTTTACTTCGCTTGCCTGAGCAATGTATGTCTTCTGAAGATTTTTTTTACCGGTCTGTTCTGAAAAAATACGTATATTTTCTGTATTAAGTCGGTTTACTTCGTCATTGAGTTCTTTTATTTTATCTGTGTTTTCTGTAATTGTCGCAAGAATTTCATTTATTTCTTTTTCTGCCTTATCGCGGTTTTCTTCTGCTTCTTTTTTTGCAGTGTCGTGTCGAGCCTTGTCTGTTGTAAATGATTTTAGCTTTAAAAGCTGAATGTCCAGTTCACATTCAAATTTTTCTTCATTTAATTTTCTAAATTTTGCAGTTTTATCAGATTGAGTTTTTAATGTTTCATAAGAACGTTTTGTTTCTGCAAGACCAATTTCTATTTGGGCAAGATTTTGTCTTGTTTTTTCAAGTTCACGTTCTGCTTCTGCAACTTCTGCCTTGTTACGGCTTATTCCTGCAGCTTCTTCAAAAAGATACCGGCGGTCTTCTGGTTTGCTTGAAAGAATCTGATCAATTTTTCCCTGTTCCATAACGGAGTAGGCAGCCTTACCAACACCAGTGTCCATAAAAAGCCGTCTGATATCTGTCGCACTTACCTGGCGTCCATTTATAAAGTATTCACCTTCTCCTGAGCGGTATAAACGTCTTTTAATGGCTATTTCTGTATCTTCTTGCGGTAAGAGTCCATTTTCGTTTGCAATAGTGAGGGTAACTTCAGCAACGCTTAAGGCTGGACGAGTTTCTGTACCATTAAAAATTACATCGCCCATTGTGGCAGCACGGAGATTTTTAGATTTATTTTCTGCAAGAACCCATTTTATTGCATCAACAACATTACTTTTTCCACATCCGTTTGGACCTAAAAGGGCTGTAATACCGTCTGCAAAATTGATGCGGGTGCGGTCTGCAAAAGATTTAAAGCCGTAAATTTCAAGACTTTTTAAAAACACGAGTTTCCTCACTTAAATTGCATTTTATTGTAATTTTCGTATTATAGCGATTAAGAAAGCCTTATTCAATCATTTTTAACTATAACTTTTCTTCTATATCATTTGGATTTAGGAGTTTTCCTTCATAGAGAATTTTGGGTCGGACATAGAGTTTTAGTTTTTTTTCAAGACTGGCATAGCGCTGCATTTCTCTTGCATCTCCTATTACGCAGTTTATTCCACTTTGACCGGCTCTTGCTGTCCTTCCCGCCCTGTGAATAAAAAAGTCAGTACTTTCAGGTAGGTCCATTTGAACAACATGGCTTATTCCTGCAATGTCAATTCCTCTTGAAGCAAGATCTGTAGTAATTAAAATGGGACACTTTCCACTTCTAAAGCGGTCTATTGCTGCTTTGCGTTCTTTTTTGTCTGTTTTTGAACTTAAGGAAGCACAGTTGATTTTTCTATAAAGCAGTTTTTTTGTAATATTTTCAATTTGATCTGTTCTTGAAGTAAATACAATAAGTTTTTTTGGTTCAACAGCATGAATAAAACTTCTTAAAGTATCAATTTTGTCTCTCTGCTCTGCAAAAATAGCCCAGTGAGTAATTTTTTTTCGTAAAATGTCTTCAGGAGGAAGGCTTATAAGTTCAATTTCACCAGAATATTTTTCAATTTCTTTTTTACCAAGTGCTTTTTGTATTCTTTCGCTAGATAGGGAACGTGCATTTATAAGAGTTTTTTTTGTATATTCACTTACAGTTGCAGAACAACCTATTAACTGAACAGAAAGTGGGAGTCGTTCAAGAAGTTTTTCTGTTTCATCTCGTAATTCCGGGCTTAAAAGACGGTCCGCTTCATCCAGAACTAAAGTTTCAATATTGTCAGCCTTTAATTTTTTAAGGTGAATTAATTCAATAAGTCTGGAAGGTCCGCCAATTACAACTTCTGGTTTTTCCTTTAAATTTTCAATTTGACGGGCAAGAGGTGAACCTCCTATACAGAGAACGGCTTTTATGTCTGATACAGACTGAAGCTGTACTTTTATTTGAGATGCAAGTTCGTACGTGGGAGCTGCAATCATAAGTTTTACAGAGTATTTTGGATTTTCTTCATTTTTAATTTTTTGTAAAAGTGGCAGAAGGTATGCAAATGTTTTTCCAGTACCGGTTTCGCTTTGAAACATTATGTTTTTCCTTTGTTCTACCAGTGGAATTATTTTTTGTTGAACTAGAGTAGGTTCTGTTATGTTAAGTTTTTTAAGATTCTGTGTAAGAGTAGTGCCTATTTTTAAGTCTGAGAAGCTTATTTTTGTGTTGATAGTATCATTATCATTATTCATGCCAAAACTATAGCATAATTTATCGTGATTGTGTATACTCTGCTTTATGAAGGTTGGTATAGATACAATCGGTTGTGATCACGGACGCTCTGGAACAGGTTCATATCTTTTTTCTATAGTTCCAAAACTTCCTTTAGATTCTCAGATAGAATATTCTCTTTTTGGTGCAGAAATTGACAGATATACATATTGTGGCAATAAGTCTTTTATTTATGACAGTGTAAAAGTTGGTGAAAAACTTAGTCAGCAGAGAAGATGGCACAGATGGAATTTTAATTATTTTGCAAAAAAACAGAATTATGAAGTTGTACTTTTTCCGGCTGCCTCAAAAATTTTACCTTCTTCATTTTCTGTAAAATCTGTTGCAGTGGTAAATGATATTATAAGTAATTCACTTGCGTCTACAGAAAATCTGCTTAGAAAACGAAGTTTAAGAAGTTGCCTTAAAAAAGCAGATGTAATTATTGCGGCAAGTAATTTTATTAAAAAAGATCTGGAACTTTCAGGTTTTAAAAATAAACGTATTGAAGTTGTTTACAACGGAATTGACCATAGTCTTTTTTATCCAAAGACAGTTGAAGCTGATGAAGTTGTAGACATTAAGCCTTTTGCCATAAAAAGACCTTATCTTATTTATGCAAGCAAAATGCAAAGCCCAAAGAAAAAATTTATTGAATTAATTAAAGCTTTTGCCTTGTTTAAAGAAAAAACTGGACTTCCTCACCGGCTTGTTCTTGCAGGCAGTGAAGGTCCTTATTCTGATGAAATACATAAGGCTGTTTTTAATTCCCCTTATGCAAATGATATTTTTCTTACAGGTTATTTTCCTCATGAATCTTTTCCTGAATTATATAGGGGAGCACAGGCTTGTCTTTTTCCTTCCGTAAATGAGGGAGTAGGGTTGCCTGTACTGGAGGCAATGGCTACGGGGCTTCCTGTTGCATGTGCTAAGGCTGGAGCTTTGCCAGAAATTGCCGGTAATAATGCACTTTATTTTGACAGCGATAATATTGAAGAGATGTCATGTGTTATTGAAACTATCGTTACAGATGAGTCTTTGCGCCATAAACTTTCAAAAAATGGTATTGAATGGACAAAACGTTTTGATTGGGAAAAAACAGCACTTTTAACTCATGAAATCCTGCTTTCTTTAAAAAAATAAAGGGTATCCCTAAAAAACGTTGATATGAATTTTTAGAAATACCCTGTGCATGTAAGATTACTTATGCAGTTTTCTGATCAATTAAAAGTGTTTCAATTTTTGGGAGTTCTGTTTGAGTTACAATGTCTTTTGTAATTTCCAGTTTTTTCTTACCTTTAACACTTGGAATTTCAAACATTATGTCAAGAAGAACTTTTTCTACAATTGCCCTAAGTCCTCTGGCTCCAGTTTTATTTTTGATTGCAATGTCCGCAATTTCATTAATTGCATCTTCTGAGAAAGAAAGATCAACATCGTCAATAGAAAAACTTGCCTGGAACTGCTTTGTAATTGCATTTTTTGGTTCAGTAAGAATCTTTTTAAGGTCTTCGCGTGTAAGTTCTTTCATGGCAACATTGATTGGAAGACGACCTATAAGTTCCGGAATAATACCAAATTTTACAAGATCATCACTTGTTACCTGATTTAAAAGCTGCATGCGTTCATCTTCTGAAAGGTGAGTGCCTGTTGCACCAAAGCCAATACTTGAGGAAGCAAGACGCTGTTCAATAATTTTATCCAAACCAACAAATGCTCCTCCACAAATAAATAGAATATTTGTAGTGTCAATTTCAATCATTTCCTGATTTGGATGTTTTCTTCCGCCCTGTGGTGGAACAGATGCTTTTGTACCTTCAATGATTTTTAAGAGTGCCTGCTGTACACCTTCACCGCTTACATCACGTGTAATTGAAGTGTTTTCGCTTTTACGGCTGATTTTATCAATTTCATCAATAAAAATAATGCCTTTTTCTGCTGCTTTTATGTTTCCGTTGGCATTGTTTATAAGTTTAAGAAGAACATTTTCTACGTCTTCACCAACATATCCAGCTTCTGTAAGAGTTGTTGCATCTGCAATAGCAAAAGGTACTTTAAGTTTTTGAGCAAGTGTTTTTGCAAGTAAAGTTTTTCCGCTTCCTGTAGGTCCCATTATAAGAACATTTGATTTTTCAATTTTAACGTCCTTGTCTTTTATGAGATTTTTTGAAGCTAACTGTTTATAGTGGTTGTATACTGCAACAGAAAGAACTTTTTTTGCATAATCCTGACCAACAACATATTGATCAAGGTATTCCTTAAATTCTTTTGGAGAAGGAACTTCTGTAATTTCAATAGGAGTGTCACTGTCGTTTTCTTCTTCTAAAATAGTTTCGCAGACACTGACACACTGATCACAAATAAATATGTTACCGCTTGGTGCTGCTACAAGATGTCTGTCTGAACCTGCAGGTTTACCGCAGAATGAGCAGTATTGTTCGTTCTTTCCGTATCTTGCCATTATTTAGATTCTCCTTTGCGGTTGCTGGTCATTATCTGGTCAACAATACCGTAGTTTTTAGCTTCATCAGCTGACATAAAGAAGTCACGTTCCATGTCTTTTGCAACATCTTCTTCCTTTTTGCCTGTATGTTCTGCAAGATATTTAATTGAAAGTTTTTTAAGGCGTAAAATTTCTTTTGCAGCTACAGCTATATCACTTTCCTGTCCCTGAACTCCACCCCATGGCTGGTGAATCATTACACGGCTTGAAGGAAGTGCATAGCGTTTTCCGTTTGTTCCACCTGCAAGAAGAATTGCTGCCATTGAAGCTGCCTGTCCCATACAGATAGTTTGAATATCGCATTTTACGTACTGCATTGTGTCATAGATTGCAAGTCCTGCAGTAACGCTTCCTCCAGGTGAATTAATATATATGCTGATGTCTTTTTCAGGATTTTCACTTTCAAGATATAGAATCTGTGCTACTACAAGATCTGCCATTTCATCTCTTATTTCACCGTCAATGAAAATAATTCTGTCTTTAAGAAGGCGAGAGAAGAGGTCGTATCCTTTTTCGCCGCTACCGTTTCTTTCCCAAATTGTAGGAATGTTGTAAATCATTTTTTCCGTCATTTTTTTTCCTGTCTTGAATAACTTGTGTTCTTAAATATAAACAAAAAAACGGAATGTGGCAAATATATACCGCATTCCGTCTGATAATTCTATGTCAGAATTTAGTTATTTGCTTTAAAAAGGTCTGCAAATGCTGTTTTGTCACCTTTTTCTACTTTTACTTTTCCCCAAAGAATTTCATAGAGTTTATTTTCTTTAACTTCATCCATGATATATTCTTTTGAACGTGGGTCGTTGTACTGCTTTTTAATGTCATCAACAGAAACACCGTTTGCTTCAGCAATTTTTGCGTACTGAGCTTCAACTTCTTCTGTTGTAGCAGAAATATTATTTTCACGGATAAGGGCGTCTACAATTACGCTTGACTTAAGTTGTTTTTCGATGTCACCTGTCCAGCTTTTGAGCATGTCTTCTTTTGTCTGACCGCTGGCTTCAATCATCTTTGTAAGCTGTTCAACAGATGTCTGGAACTGCTGAGCCATCATTCTCCATCTGTGATCAAGTTCTGCCTGAAGCATTGATTTTGGAAGATCAAATGGATTTTTTTCAACAAGCTGTTCAAGAAGTGAATTGCGTTTGATTTCGTCAATCTTACGTGTTTTTGCATTTTCCATGTTTTTTGTAAGATCTGCCTTAAGGTCATCAAGTGTTTTGTATTTTTCACTTACGTCCTGAGCAAGATCATCATCAATTGCAGGAAGGTTGCGTTCTTTAATTGCAGTAACTGTCATGCTGATTTTTTTAGTTTTGCCAGCAAGATCAGGATTTGAATCTTTTTTGTCGTATGTCTTTGTTACAACTTTTGTTTCATTTTTCTTCATGCCGATAAGGTCGTCATCAAGTTTATAAATATTTTCGCCTGTACCAACCGTAAATACATAACCTTCGCGTTCTGAAGAAGCAACAGTTTCGTCCTTGTCATCGAGTTCTTTGTAGTTAATAGTAACAATATTATCTTTTGCTACAGAGTCTCCGTCTTTTTTGTCAACAACGAGGGCATTTCTTTCCTGAATTGATTTAAGTTCTTCTTCAAGTTCTTTTTTACCGATTGTAACCTGAGGTTCTTTTACTGTAATGCCAGAGAAATTCTTTACTTCAACTTTTGGAAATACGTCATATGTAACAGTGAATGTAAGATCTTTTTCTGTGTCAAGTTGAGGTATGCTTTCAAGTTGTGGCTGTGCATATGGAAGAGGACGAATGTCTTTTGCATCATCTTCATTTAATATTTCGTTTAGAGCCTTATCAATGAGATCGCCTGCAATTTCTGCTTTAAGGGTCTGACCGTACTTGCGTTCAAGTGTTGCTACAGGTACATGACCTTTTCTGAAACCTGGAAGCTGTATGTCTTTTGCATACTTTTTGATTGCTTCCTGATAAGAGGCTGCAACATCAGCCTTGGCAATAGTAGCTGTTAATTTTACTGCTGAATTTTCAATCTTTGTGATTTCTTTGGTTACGTTCACTTGAGTTTTCCTCTGTTAATTGATTTTAGGCATTGCCTTTTGTAAAAAAAAAGCGATTGGAGAAACTTCCAATCGCCTTAAGTTTAGAGCGGGAAACGGGAGTCGGACCCGCGACATCCACCTTGGCAAGGTGGCGCTCTACCACTGAGCTATTCCCGCAAGTTTCTTAATAAACCTGCTTTAGTTCTGTCATTTCTCGCAGTAAGCGGGAAACGGGAGTCGGACCCGCGACATCCACCTTGGCAAGGTGGCGCTCTAC
>CAZALL010000060.1:0-9743 GCA_964485955.1 uncultured Treponema sp.
GCTTTTACTTCAACAAAAACTGTTACCTGTTTGCCTTTGTGTGCTGCATTTTTTAGTGCTTCTACAATTGGAGAATTACTACCTGTTCTATAGAGAGTCATTTTAATTGCAAGAACTTTTTCATCTTCTGCAGCATCATGAATAAATTTTACAATCGGATCAAAACTTTCATAAGGTAAATTTAAAAGAATATCGTGCTGTCTTATCGTGTCCCAGTAAGTTCCATCTTTTGGAAGAGATGACGGATAAAAATGTTTCCATTCCGGATAAGTATATTTTTGTGCTTCTTCGCATTCTGTAAGCGGAAGTAAAACTGAAGGATCTGTAATTGCCTTAACTTCGTATATATCCTGGTCGCTAAGGAAAAATTTTTCTTTAAGAATATTTTTTATTGTTTGACTTGATGAAGTGCATATCATTCTTACAACATAAGATGACTGGCGGTTTACAAGAATTTTTTCCATTTCCTGAATAAAATTTTTATTTTCTTTTTCATCAACAGCCATGTCTGCATCGCGGTTTACTCTGAATGTTAAACTTTCTTTAATCTGATAACCTGGAAAAAGCTCTTTGCCGTAAAAAAGAATTATATCTTCAAGCAGTGTAAAGTTTTTTGAAGCGCTGTCATTGTTTAAATAAATAATATTTTTTATTCCGGAAGGAATCGGACACAGGGCAATTAAGGGCTGATCAGTCTTTGGAGAAAACTGATTTTCTTTTGCGTGAAGTCCGCTCATTTTTTCAAGCAGAAATGCTGCGTTTGTCGTAAGATTTCCTATATGGCGGTATTCCTGACTGTCTGTTCTAAGCGGTGTTAATAGAGGAAATATTTCTTTTTTAAAATAATTTTCTGTAAATGTTTTTTGTGCTGATGTATATTTTTCTGGTTTTACATAAGTAAACCCTTCTTTTGCAAGAGAGGGGAGAATGTCGCTGTGTAAAATTTCATCCTGACTTTTTAACAGCTGATGAGCTCTTTGTGAAATCTTTTTAAGAACAGTTGAAGGTGTAAGGCCTGATGCGTCTTGTGATGAAGGAGATTTTTTTTCAAGGTGTTTGACAGATGAAACTCTTACCTGAAAAAATTCATCAAAGTTGCTTGATGTAATCGTAAGAAAATTAAGTCGTTCAAACAGCGGGAGATCTTTTCTGCATGCTTCATGTAAAACTCTTGAGTTAAATTCTATCCAGCTTAATTCTCTGTTAAAAAATTTTTCTCCACTCATTTTTTTTCCTCATAAAAATTTATCTAAATCAGAACAATTTTATAGCCAAATACATTTTCAAATAAATCTCCTTTTTCACTGATAGCTTTTTGTTCAAGAAGAAGATTTGAGTTTTCTTTTACCCTGATTGTAAAACTTTCATTTGAAATGTTCATCGTAAAATTCTTTAGTTTCTGCAGGTGGCTTCTGTCTAAGGCATCACAGACACGGAGTATTGCACTTAATTTTAAAATAGTCATTCTGTCTTGTCTTGAAAGAAGTTTAAATTCTTCATCATCTGAAGGTTTTTTATTTCCGCGGTGGTAACTTATAATTTGAGCAACTATAGAACGTTCGTCCCGGCTTAAGCCAAAAATTTCGCTGTGCTCTATAATGTAGCGGCCGTGAAGATTGTGGTTGTGAGCACTTATAAACATTCCTATGTCATGAAGAATGGAACTTACTTCAAGAAGAAGTTTTGCTTTTTGAGGTAGTCCTAATTCGTCTTTAAGTTTATCATAAAATTTAAGGCAGAGATTTTTTACATATTCAGCATGCTTTGTGTCGCCTTTATATTTTGTAAGAAGATTTTTTGCAGAAGCAATTATCTGAAGGTTAAATTCGCGGTCAAGTTCTTCGTTGCGCTCCTGAGTCTGACTTATTAAAAGACCTTCACGTATTGAAGTTTCTGGAACGATGATTGTCTGAACATTTGTAAGGCGGACAAACATTTTGTATGTTAAAAGAGAAATCTGTAATGTCTGTGCTTCGGAGTAATTCATTTTAAAACGGTCAATGCATTCGTCAATAGTGTAGTGTTGAATTTCATCTACAAATTTTTCAAAATCATCTCTTTTTATTTCCCAAAGATATGTTGAAACTGGTTTTCCAATAAAAAGTGAAGCAAGTCGCATATCTGAACCAAGTGCAATAAACTGTTGAATTTTTTCCAGATTTAATTCATTGTCAAGGGAGCCTTTTGTGTTTGCAATAAATTCTTCAATGTATCTTTTTGAATCGTCTAAACTTCCCATTAAAGAGTGAAATTGTTGTTCAATAATTACAGTTCCAAGACGCAGAGTGTGGGCAGCCGCCATTTTGCCTTTTTCTATAAGCATGATTTCTGTAGAAGCTCCGGCTATTTCCAGAATCACTGCATTTTTTTCGCGTGTCTTTATGTTTTCTTCCTTTAAACATTCATTGACTGCAAGATACATAAGACGGTTTTCTTCAATGCCGTCAATTACTTTTATTGTAAACCCTGTTTTTACTTTTATGCGGTCAACAAATGGATCTTTGTTTGCAGCTTCACGTACAGCACTTGTTCCGATTACCGTAACTTCATCTTTAAAGATTCCCCATCCTTCAAGCTGTTCTGCAAAGCGGTTTAATATCTGAATGCATTGCAAAAGTGTTTCCCTTGAAATAGAACCTTTTGTAAAAACATCACGGCCAATGCTTACAGGAAGTTCGCTTCTGTCTAAAATATTGCGTTTATTGTCTTCTGTAATTTGAGCTACCAGCAGTCTTATTCCTGTTGAGCCAATTTCAATAACAGCTTTTTGCTCTGTCATAAGTCCTCATTGAATTTTTATATTGCATTCAGTTTATAGAGAATTCTAAGATACATTAAAAAAAATAAAAACTAACTGCAGAATAAATACAGCTCTATTCTAAAACAGATATAAATTAAGCTGTACGTTCTTTTTCTACAGTTTATCTATGAGCATTGAACATTTGCCTGAAGGAATTGGAAGCGTCTTTTTCTTTTGATCAAGAATATTGATTGTAAAGTAATAAAGTTTTTCGCTTTCCATTTGAATTTCCCAGCCACGTGTACTCTTATTACTTAAGATTGTAATAAGATTTCTCTTGAGTGAAAGTTTTTCAATTCCCATTATTTCGAGGTTAGGAATAATCCAGTCTACAGTTTTTCTTGGTAAACTAATATTTAATCCAATTACGTTTTCAATCATGAGAGCAATTGTAGAAAGTCCAACTGAGTGCAGGTAACGGACACGAGGAAAGTCGCCTTTGTGTGAAATCGCAGGTCCTTCTTTGCAAGGCATGTAGCCTTCGTATAGATCGCCTTTTTGTTTTCTGTCAGCAGGAGAAAGTGCATCAAGAACAAAGTAGAGATGACGGATTGCACATTCACGGGCAAGATCAAAGCGCTGGTATTTTTCAAGCCCCTTGATGACCATAAAGTTAAATGCAGGACAAACTGAACCGCAGAAGCCTTCACCTTTTTCCTTAAAGTCAGGAGAATCTGCACTAAGGGTAGGAAAAGGATGTTCTGTGCCAAAAGTTTTTGGATTGCTTAAGTGTTCAATAAGTCTTTCTGCCTTGTCTGCATTTGGAATTTCTGCAAGTAAAGGCCAGAAGCCTGCTATAGTTTTTTGAGGAAGTCTTTTTTCGTCTTTATCTAGATCGTGGTAAAAGTTTGTTTCGTTGTCCCACATAAATGAAGAAATTCTTGTTTTAAGTGAGAAGTACATTTTTTTGTACTGGAAACTTAAATCCTTGTCGTTAAGAATATCTCCTAAGGCAGACATATGGGCTGCATTTATTGCCATGGCACTGTTAAAGTCTACAGGGTAGAAACAGTTTTTACGAGGAGAATTTGTCATCGTTGAAGCAACTGCTGGTACTGCATAAAGACCGTTTGCCTGTTTAAAAGTTTTGTCAATCCAGTCTATATATTTCTGCAGAATAGGCATAACTTCCTTGATGCGTCTTTTATTTGCACTTTTATGGTAAAGATTATATTCTGCCCATGCAAATAAAGGCATTCCTATGCCTTCCGGATTAGTACGGTCTGTTACAGCTTTGTTTGTTTTTACGTCGTATTTCCAGCGGATAGCTCCGTTTTCTTCTTGACGATCGTAGAAATAATCTAAATTTTTGTTGGCAGGGTAGTTGCGGTTTGAATAAACAAGAAAAAATGAGGAGAAAATTGATTCAAGCTGATCGCTTATAAGTTCATTGTGGTTTGGATACAAAAAAAGTCCGTCAGATGATTGTTCGCCACTAGAAGGATCGATCCAGAATTCTGACAGCCAGTTCCATGTTTTGTCATAAATGTCAACGAAATCCTGATCGTAAAAATGGATTTTTGGAAAGTCACGCTTGTTCACAAATACTCCTGGGGCTTAAAAAAAATGCCCATATTTTGAGATTTCATTATAACACATAAAAGTCATTTCTGAACAAAATTTATTAAAAAATTGTGTTTTTTTTATTCTGTTTTATCTTTTTTTAAGTAAGGAAACTATTTTATTTACTGTCAACTTAATTTCCAGTAAAAAACATTTTCCAGGCCTGTGATTTTTTGCCGTTTGCACTTAAAACTAATGCTTCTATAAACCTGTAAGGAAGAAAACCACCACTTTGGTTTGCAATGCAGTCTAAACTTCCGTCAAGGACAACGCTCTGCATCATTTTTACTTCGGGATCATTTTTATTTTTCCCGGCATTAACTAATTTTAAGGCAAAGAGTATTATATTTTTTATGATAGCTGCAAGTTTTGAATATTGGGAGAGTTGATTTAAAGAATTTTTTACAGTGAACTGGCCTTTTTGTATTTTATCAAAATGGCTTAAGGGTTTGTTGTAGAGTTTCTTAAATGTTTCTTCACTTACATCAAGTTTTTTTTCATAAATAAAATATTCCGGAAAGTTTTTTTTGTCATTGCTTGTAATTTTTTCTCCGTCTATATTAATTTTTTTTGAAAGTCTTATGTCATTTAAGGAAGCTGCTATTTGAATCTCATAAATTCCTTTTATAGGCGTAAATGCTTTTTTTGTAATATTCCATACAGAAAAATCTTCTTGTGTAAGCTTAAAAGTCAGTGTTTTACTTTTTTGTACGTCAAGATTTATTTTTTCAAATGCCCGTAATTCTCTAGAAGGTCGCATAATGTTTCCTTTTGGATTTTTTACATAGATTTGAACAATTTCACTTCCATTTACTTTTCCTGTATTTTTGACTGTAACTTTTACGTTGATTGAATTATCTGCATTTTTCTTAATGACAAGATTTGTGTATTCAAAGGTAGTGTAACTTAAGCCGTGTCCAAAACAGTAATTTACGTCAATTTTAAAAGTATCGTAGTATCTGTAGCCTGTAAAAATACTTTCCCTGTATTGAATGTCCAGAGTATTTTTTGCAAACCATTTTGAACATGGAATGTCATTTGTTTTTAATGGAAATGTTTCTGCAAGTTTTCCGCTTGGGTTAACTTTTCCTGCAATAATTCTGGCACAAGCTTGAGATCCTGCCTGCCCACTAAGATACATGAGCAGTATTGAAGAAAAATTTTTTTGACATGGAATTATAAATGGACTTCCACCGATAGCAATAAAAATCATGGAAGAAGAAATTTTTGCAAGTTGTTCAATTACTTTAACTTGATTTTGCGGAAGATTAAGTGTTTGTCTGTCAAACCCTTCGCCTTCAATGTAGTCTGCAAGTCCTCCAAAAAAAAGTACGGGAATATTTTGGCTTGCGGCTTTTATTAAAGCTTTTTGAGCTTCATCTGCAAGTTTTTTATCAAAATTATCACAGTCGCTTTTATAAGCCTTTTTATATTCAACGCTAAAACCTTGTTCTTCTAAAGTCTGTATGCAGTTTTTTTGAATATGTGCATTTATGTGACTTGAACCGCCGCCTTGGAAACGAAAATTTTCTGCAAGGGAACCTAAGATAAGTATTTTTTTTTGAATGGCGGGATTAAGGGGCAGAATGTTATTGTCGTTTTTTAAAAGAACAGCACATTCTTCTGCAAGTTTTTGTGCAATAAGATTATTTTCTTTTAAAATGGAAGCAAAATCTTTTTTTATAAAATTTTTTCGTAAATAAGGGGGAGGATAATTTTTTTCTAGATTTGTAATATTTTTTATGGCACGGTCAATGTGTTTTTGGTCAAGACTTTTTTCTTCAAGTGAAAGTTTTACTTTTTTTAAATGATTGTTTTTTGAAGAAGGCATTTCTAAATCAAGACCAGCTTTTAGACATTCAGTCATATCGATGCAGGCTCCCCAGTCAGAAATAACTAATCCTTTAAAGCCCCATTGTTTTCTTAAAATGTCTGTAAGAAGTTCTTTATTTTCACAGGCAGAAGTTCCGTTTAATTTGTTGTAGGATGCCATTATGCTTGCAGGAGAAGAATTTTTTACAGTAAGTTCAAAGGCACGAAGATAAATTTCTCTTAAGGCACGTTCGTCTATTTGGCTGTTTGAAGACATGCGAAGTGTTTCTTGACTGTTGGCGGCAAAATGTTTTAATGAAGTTCCAACACCTTTTTTTTGCATTGCCTTTATGTAAGATGTTGCCATGATTGCTGTAAGAAAAGGGTCTTCTGAAAAATATTCAAAATTTCTTCCGCACAGGGGGGAGCGTTTTATATTTATTCCAGGTCCTAATACTAGAGAAATATTTTGTGCGAGGGCTTCTTCTGCAATAGATGATGCAAGGAGGGAGGCTGTATCTTTATTCCAACTTGAAGCAATTGCACTTGCACTTGGAAAACAAGTTGCTTTTATGCTTTTGTTTACGCTGAAGTTTTCTTTTTCAATTTTTCTAAGACCATGAGGTCCGTCACTTAACTGTATGCTTTGCGTGTCTTGAGTTTTTTTTACATGCCACATTCCCTCTCCGGTGAGAAGGGAAAGTTTTTTATATTTATCTTTATTTTTTGCCATTCATTTATTATTATTCAGAAAATATTTTAAGACAAGGGTGAAAATTATTTTTATGGTAAAGGGAATTTGCTTTGATCTTTTTTGGACTTTAGTAAAGCCTCAATTTCAAAAAGAAACAGAATATGAAGCACTAAAAATGAGCCAGGAAGAATATGAAAGTGTTTATGAAGCTCGTGATTTTAATATAAGCCGCAATATGGGTCAATGTATGGATAAATATCAGCTTGCAAAAATAGTTGCTCCTTTTTTTAAAAGAAAATGCAGTGATGAAGAATTAAAACTGATGATTGACCGCAGAAGCGAAAGACTTTTTATTTGTCTTACAAATGTAGATTTAAAAATTCTTAATGTATTAAATTCCTTAAAGAATATGGGAATTAAATTATGCCTTGTAAGTAACGCAGACTGCATGGATAAAGAATACTGGAATCTTTCGCCTCTTTCAAAAATATTTGAAAACGTTTTATTTTCCTGTGATGAAAAATGCATGAAACCTCAGAAAGAAATTTATGAGCGTGCCTTAAAAAAAATAAATCTAAATGCATCACAATGTCTTTTTGTTGGAGACGGAGGTCATGATGAACTTTTGGGTGCAAAAGAAGCGGGTTTTAAAACTGTTTTTACAGAATATTTTATTAAAAAAGATAAAGCTCTGCGAAGTCGTATTTTACAGTCAGCGGATTATGTAATTGACGACTTTGAAGAGCTTTTGGAAATTATAAAAAAATAATTTCTATTCAAGTGCACTGTTTGCCAGAGTTTTAAAAGTATCATCTGGATCACAGAAGAGTTTTATAAGTTCAACTTCGCTCTTGTGGCGGCTCTTTATAAAGAGTGTCTGTTCTGTTGAAAGATAGACGTAACCTGAAGAATTGTATGTTTCAAAGCGAGGATCTGTCCTAAACTTCTGGTGCTGTATTTCTATGTTAGCGTGGAATGTCGGAATGCCGTTGAAGATTACATAATGAGTAAATCCTAAAGGATATGTAATATTTATGTCTGCTGTTCCGTCTTCGGCTTTTGTATAGGTTATTTTTTGAGCACAAGTCCATGCCCATACAGCTTTTGTTCCATAATAGCCTAAAATTTCTGTGTGAGGAATAAATGAATTTTCTGGGCATACAAGTGGATAAATTTCGCTTAAAACTTTAAGACTTAATAATTCACTTTCATTTACTGAACTGTTTACGATAAGATAACCGGCTGCTGTAAATTCAAAACGACCTGTTGTCTGACCGTAGTCAATGAGTGTTGAACCTAAAGAAACATTTTGTGTAACTGTAAGAAGTACATTGTTTTCTGTAACTGTAATTTTTTGATCTTCAATTTTACAACTTTCGGCAATTGTCTGTTCGCAAACGGGAAGTACATTTGAAAGAAGTAAAGCAAATTTTGGATCATTTTTATAAACTGTTGAATAAATTTTTAAAATACCCTGAGCTTGAGCAAGACTTGGTTTAAATCCTTTTGTGTTTGCTGGTAAAGAGAGCAGGGTTTTTATGGCAGGTGTCATTTTTTCGCGCAGAATGTACATGTCAATTCCTTCAACAGTAAAAATGTCAAAGTTTTGTGTGCTTATTGAATTGCTTACCATCGACTGATATTTATTTGTTTGAATGATTAAAGAATTATTCATGTTTGCAAGGTTATCAAAGAATGGTGAAGAAATATAAGTTCTCTTGTTACCGCGTTTAAATGAATCTGGAACAGCGTCAAGGGCTTCGTTAAAGTGACCTGTCTGTGCCATTTCTGCAACGTAAGAAACAACTGCCTGTTCTGTAAGTACGGATGGGTCTGAAGAAGTTGCAGCCTGTGTAAATCGTTCAAGAAGACTTGTTCTAACTTGTTTTACTGTAGATTCATATGATTTCTGGTCAGCAAGCGGAAGTGAAAGAACTGATTCAAATGCAAAGCGTTTTCTTGGATCGTAACCTGTAAATGTTGCTGTAAGTTCGTTTGAATTAAAGTAAATTCTTTCTGCAGTTACCATAGGAGCATTTAATGCATAGTTGCTTGATTTTGATGCAAGAAGAATGCGGTTTGCAGACTGTTCCTTTATGCTGTAGCCTGAAGCAGGTTTCCATGAAAGAGACATCTGACTGTAGCCTGAAGCAGGTTTTGCACTTACAATAAGCTGTGCCTGATTAGATTTGTCTGTTACAGAAAAAAGCAGGCTTGAACCGTCAGTAAATTTAAAGAGAGCAGATAAATCATCTGGATTTTCCATTGATTCAAGTACGAGGGGAACTTGTGTTTTGCTGTCTGAAGTAGAAATTTCTGCAGGAACAGAATCGCTGGCAGTAAATTGAATACCCCTAAAGCTTACACGAAACTGATTTCTTAAAGAAGAAGGACCTTCTTTTGCATCAGTCTGGGCTAGAGAAATTCTTAAGGCACCTACATTTTTTGAAACTGCAGATTCTGCCTTAAATTGTAATACAAAAATGCCGACAATAAGAACGGCGAAGAGGACTATAAGTCCAAAAAACTTTCTGATAGGATGTGTGTGCATTTGTTTTTATTCTATCTTTTAAGGTTAAAAAAGACAACTGCAGGACACAGAAAGTATAGGTAGGCTATAAGGATATAAATATGAAGAAATTGATTAAATTTTTGCTTTGTTTTTCATTAATTACACTTTTTGCATTTACAGCATGTTTTACAACAAAAAATATTGAAGAAAATAATAAAACTCAGGGCGGACAAGTTGAAGTCAAAACAGAAGAAGAAACGCCCTCTGAGGATATTAAAAAAAATACCCTGCAGAAAGAAGAAATTGTAATTGATTCACAAAAAAAATTGGTAGAAGAAAATACAAGGTTACCGGAAAAAACA
>CAZALL010000061.1:0-9668 GCA_964485955.1 uncultured Treponema sp.
CATGTGTAGTATCCCTTAAAAACATTACTAAAGAAATTGAACATGGCGAAGAAGTTATAGTAGATGGTGAAGCAGGCGAAGTTTTAACATGTCCTGACGAAAAAACTTTAAGCGAATACAGGAAAAAAATTGCAGACCTTGAAGAATATAAATTAACTCTTGAAAAATTCAGAAACAAAGAAGCTTTAACAAAAGACGGTGTACATTTTGGCATCTATGCAAATATTGGTACTGTAGAAGAAGCACAGATTGCACTTGATGAAGGTGCAGACGGAATTGGCCTTTTTAGAACTGAATTTCTTTTTATGAATGAAACAAACAAACTTAAAGACGGCGGAAAATCTTTTACAGGTTCTTACAGCGAAGAAGCTCAGTTTCAGGCTTACAGACAGGTTCTTACAATGATGGGCGATAAACCGGTTACAATCAGAACACTGGATGCTGGCGGAGATAAAATACTTGCTTCTGCAGACATGCCGGACCTTGAAGAAAAAAATCCGCTAATGGGACTTAGGGCAATACGACTTTCCCTTAATTATCCTGCAATATTAAGAACACAGCTTCGTGCCTTATACAGAGCAAGTGTTTACGGTAATTTAAGAATAATGCTTCCTTTAATTACAAATGTAAGTCAGGTAGAAACAATAAAAGGTATTGCAAGAGGTGTACAACTTCAGTTAAAAAGTGAACATATTCCATTTAAAGAAGACGTACCTATTGGAGTAATGATTGAAACTGCCGCCGCTGCCGTAATTTCTGACTGTCTTGCAAAAAAATGCAAATTCTTTTCAATAGGAACAAACGATTTAACCCAGTATACTCTTGGAGTTGACCGCGAAAATCCTGCAGTAGCCCCTTACTATAATGAATTTCATCTTGCTGTATTAAGAATGATAGACTTTACTGTAAAAAATGCTGAAAATGCAAAAATACCTGTTTCTGTCTGTGGAGAAATGGCAGGTAGAAAAGACAGTGTAATGGTTCTTGCAGGACTTGGTGTAAGGCATTTAAGTATGAGTCCAAAATTTATTCCTATGATAAAAGAAACTCTTTCGAGATTTACATTAAAAGAACTGCAGACTATTTCATGCCGTTCATTAAACTAGATTAAGATAAAATTATGCAGAAGAAAAAGAAACAAAAACCAGACTTTTCAAAACCAAAACCTCTCTCCAAAGAAAATGAAGTTCTAGAGATAAGTAATACTATTGAAGAAAATAATATTACAGAAGATACAGTCTCTGAAAAAAAATCAGAAGAAAAAGAAATAAAAAGCATAAGGAAAACTGAAAAGCAGAAATTTTTCCCAGACAAAATCTATCACAACCTTCCACTCATAGTAATTGCAGGTCGCCCTAATGTTGGTAAGTCAACTCTTTTTAATGCACTTACTCACACAAAAAGAGCTATTACAGATCCAACTCCAGGCGTTACACGAGATCCTGTTGAAGGAACTGCATTCTTAGCCGGGAAACCTGTTCATCTTATGGACACAGGCGGTTATAAGCTTACCCGCGAAACTGGCACAATGGAAGCCGTAATGGACGACCTTGTTGTAGAAAAAACAGTCGAAATGATTAAAAAAGCAGACAGAATTCTTTTACTTCTTGATGCAACAGAAATTACTCCAGAAGATGAAGAATTTATTCACGAAATGCGTCCTTATTGGAATAAACTTATTGCGGCTGTAAATAAAACTGAAGGCGGAAAAAACGAAGGTCTTGCCTATAATTACATGAAATATGGTTTTAAGGAACTTATATTTATTTCTGCTTCCCACGGAGATAGACTGCCGGAATTACAAGAAGCTATGGTTAAGGGAATTGACTTTAGCCGTGTTACAGAAGGCGAAGAAGATAGACCTATACGCATTGCAATTATAGGTAAACCAAATACAGGTAAATCTACATTAAGCAATGAACTTACCCACACTCAAGCTTCAATAGTAAGCAATTATGCTGGTACTACAAGAGATGTTGTCGAAGGAAGTTTCCGCTACAATGGACGCGACTTTGAAGTTCTAGATACTGCCGGAATCAGGAGAAAAGCTAAGGTAACAGAAAACGTTGAATATTATTCAGTTAACCGTGCAATTAAATCTCTTGATGAATGTGATCTTGTTTTTTTAATGATAGATGCACAAGACGGACTTGCTGAACAGGACAAAAAAATTGCTTCTCTTGCATATGAGCGTGGACGCGGTATAATTTTTGTTTTAAACAAATGGGATACTCAGGATAAAAGTCTAAAAACACTTCGTACAGCTGAAGAAAAAATACATTTTACTTTTGGCCAGATGAACTGGGCTCCAATAGTAGCAATAAGTGCCCTTAAAGCAGACGGAATTAAAAATCTTATGGATACGGCAATTACAGTTTACGAACAGCTTACCCGTAAGATAGATACTGCAGCTTTAAACATGGCATTAAAAGACTGGCTTGCAAAATATCCGCCACCTGCGACAAAAGCAATTCACTTTAAAGTAAGATACATGACACAGACAAGCATTAACCCTGTAAACTTTTTAATCTTTGCAACAAGACCAGACAAAGTTCCGGAATCTTATGTAACTTACTTAAAGAACAGAATAAGGGAAGATTTAGGCTTTAATTTGATTCCTGTACAGCTTGAAATGAAAGCAAGCCGCACTGCATGGAATGACAGGGAGAAATAAATAATGGCCGCCTATTCAATTGGTGAAGTAGAGCAGCTTACCGGTATTAAGCCCTATGTACTTCGCTATTGGGAAGAAGTAATTCCGTGTTTTTCTCCGCAAAAAGATATGTATGGCAGAAGAGTCTACAGCCAGCGTGATGTCGATATTATTTTACGTTTAAAATATCTTATCTACGAAAAAAAATTTACAATTGATGGAGCACGCTCACAAATTATTCAGGAAACTGCCGTAAACGATGCAAATGCAGCAGCACTACAGGCACTGCACGAAATACGAGAAGATTTAAGCAGCCTTTATCTTATGCTCAAAAAAAGCGGACAGAAAAAAAAGCAGACAGACAGTGAAGATCTTTTTAAAGCTGATGAGGAAAAAAAATGAGTCACTCAAGTAAAGGACCTGAACTTAAATGGTACGAAAGAAAATCAAAAAAGAATTTTTCTGCAGACCAGAACAATGAAGAAGAAAAAAATAAAAAATCTTCTGCAAAAAAAATAAATACACAAATTCAAAATAACAAATTTAAACAGGTAAAATCTCAAACATTAAAATCTTCTTTACCCTTAGAAAATTATCTTTTTAATACAAAAAAAATTCCTTCTGACGCACTTGAAGTTCTTGCTCAGTTTGACAGAATAATTTCTTCAACTAGACCTCTTACTTCAAAACAGCGTTCTCTTTTACCAAAACAGATAAATGACTTAAGTCATCTTTTAACCGACAAAAGAAGCAACCGTCACTTAACTTACATGAACTCAAATTCTACAGTTACTGCCTATGTTTATTACTACATGTGGTGGAATCTTGTACGTCTTGTAAAACTTTTTTCAAACTTACCTGATGAAGCTTTTGACCTTAAGGACAATTGTGTCTGTTTAGATTTAGGAAGCGGACCTTTAACTGTAGTACTTGCACTTTTTTTAGCCCGCCCGGAATTACGAAGTAAAAAAATTACATGGTACTGCATGGATCTTTCTCAAGTTTCAATGTCCTGCGGTGAAGAAATTTTTCTTACAGTCTGTGCAAGATTTGAATGTGAACCATGGAAAATTATCCGCGTAAAAGGCGAACTTAGTACACCGTTAAAAGAAAAAGTTGACTTTATTACATGTGCAAATATGTTTAATGAAGTAAGCCAGGAAGCAAAAATTACACCTGAAGAACTTGCAAAAAAATCCAGGGATAAATTACTTTCTTATTTTGACAAAAATTTTTATGAAAGTAAAAAAAGTTACCCACGTATTTTTATTGTAGAACCTGGAGTTCCTTCAACTGCACGTTTTATAAGTTCATTAAGAGCAGCTTTTATAAGAAAAAATTTTATTCCGATTAGTCCCTGTCCTCATGCACTTGAATGTCCAATGGCAGGTTTAAAAAACACAAGACTCGGAAAAACAGGTAAATGGTGCAACTTTAGTTTTACAACAGAAGACGCTCCTTCTAGTTTAAAAAAATTATCACTTGCTTCTAATCTTCCAAAAGAACGTGCTGTACTGTCATTTTTCTTTGCAAAATATTCAGAAAATAAAACGACAGAAAATTATCTAGATGCAAATAAAAAAATTGAAGTTCGCATAACAAGTGATGCAATTTATTTGGAAGGTAACAGACATGGTTATTATGCATGTTCCTCAAAAGGACTTTTACTTTTAGAAACAAAAATGCAGATGCATTCCGGACAATTATATAAAATTCCGTTTGATGAAAAAAATACACAGGTAGATGAAAAGTCTAGAGCCTTGCTTGTAAAGATTTAATTTACGCGGAAATAGAAAAAGACACTCCTGCCTGTGGCATTAAGCCTGCAAAATTATAAGCAAAAGGAGCATTTGTCAAAGTAGAATTTATTTGTCCCTGGAAATCTTTTATCATTGCATCAACTTCTGCATTGCTTGCAAGTTCAATTTCTTTTTCTGAAGGAAAGGCAATATTTTTTTTCATCATATTTAATTGACTTATCAGTGTATTTAAGAGTTTAACTCGGTTTACGGGAACACCAGATTGATTTTCTTTGGCAGGCATTCCGCGTACATGTTCAAACTGAGTGTAAATGACTTCACTTGGTTTAACAGGAACGTAAATCATTCCGCTTGCAGAACGTGCAATATTTGTGTAAGAAGAAATGTTCAAATTAATGTTATCCAAAGTCATATGAACCTCTTTAGAAAGAATAATAAAACCTTTCTAAATTCATTATCGGTTCATAAATAAATTTAATTAGAGTCTGGATAAAAATCATTTAAAAATAAAAAACCGTTCCACTTTACGAAACGGTTCTTAAAACTGATAAACTGATTGAAATAAAAAAATTATTTCTTTGCAGTTTTCTTTGTGCCTGCTGTTTTTTTAACTGCTGTTGTTTTCTTTGTGGCAGTCTTTTTTGCAGTACTTGATTTAGTTGCTGTTTTTTTAGTAGGGCTTTTCTTTGCTGTTATCTTTTTTACTGCACTTTCTTTTTTAGTAACAGGCTTTTTAGCAGCTACTTTTTTTTCTGCACTAGTTTTCTTGGCTGCAGTTGTTTTCTTTGCAACAGGCTTTTTTACAGTACTTGCTTTAGTTGCTGTTTTTTTAGTAGGACTTTTCTTTGCTGTTGTCTTTTTTACTGCACTTTCTTTTTTAGTAACAGGCTTTTTAGCAGCTACTTTTTTTTCTGCAGTAGTTTTTTTTGTTGCACATGCCTTTTTTGCAGCTACAGTCTTTGCACCTGCAGATGTTTTCTTAGTTTCTTTAACTGCCATAATTCCTCCATAGAGTTTAATATATTTATTGTAATTCCAGTTTTTTAATTTAACAAGTTTTTTGTTTACCTCTATAAAAAAATTCAGTATATTAAAAAAGTAAATGTTAATTCAGTTAAAAGATGTAGAATATTCATATCCACAGACAGAAAAAAAGGCACTTGATAAAATTACATTTTCTGTAGAAAAAGGTGAATATATTGCAATTATAGGTGCAAATGGTTCAGGAAAATCTACATTGGCAAGAATAATTGCAGGCTTTATAAAACCTTCAGACGGTACTTGCATTGTAAATGAAGATCAAATAAAAGGAATTGTTTTTCAGCAGCCAAAAGAACAGATTGTAGCAGGCATTGTTGAACGTGATACAGCATTTGGTCCGCAAAATCTTCTTATGCCAAAATCAGAGATTGAATTAAGAACTCTTGAATGTCTTGCAGCAACAAATTTAGTTGATAAGGCTTTTGCAAGAACATTTGAACTTTCATTAGGACAAACCCAGCGTCTTGCATTTAGCGGAATCTTAGCTTTATTTCCAGATATACTGATTCTTGATGAAGCAACAGCAATGCTTGATCCTTCAAACCGTAAGTTTCTTTTAAGCATAACTGACAGCTGGTATAAAAAAGGTCACACGATAATCAGCATAACTCATGATAGAGAAGAAGCTTTAAAAGCTGACAGAATAATTGCCCTGGAAAACGGAAAAATTATTTTTGATGACACATCTTCAGTTTTTAAAAGAAAAAAATTACTTAATGAAAAAATATTTGCTTCTCCCTTGTTTTATAAAAAATCTTTAGGCAATAAAAAAAATAAATCTAGTCAGACTGTATTAAGCGTAAAAAATATTTCATTTTCTTATCCGGATACAAAAGTTTTTGAAAATATTTCATTCTCATTAAAAAAAGGAAGTCTTACTGCATTAACAGGACCTAGTGGCTGCGGAAAATCAACTTTACTTGAATGTCTTGCAGGTCTTTTAGAATGTAAGGAAGGAAAAATATTTTCTAAAGGGCGAGCGTCGCTTGCTCTTCAGGAAAGTGATGCTGCTCTTTTTGAAACTTTTGCTGCAGATGATGTAGCTTTTGGCCCTATAAATCAAGGCGTAGAAAAAAAAGATTTACTTGAAAGAGTAAAAAAATCAATGGCAATGTGTTCTATTCCTTACGAAGAATATGGAAACAGACAGACTTCTAAATTAAGCGGAGGAGAAAAAAGAAAACTTTCTCTTGCTTCAATAATTGCCCTGGATAGTGAAATAATTTTATTTGATGAACCAACAGCAGGACTTGATCCTGTTTCGAGACAAAACATAATGTCTACATTAAAAAAACTGGCAGAAGAAGGAAAAACAATTTTATTTTCAACTCACCGCAGGGAAGAAGCAGAATTTGCAGACACAGAAATTGCGTGGGATACTTTATGTAAAAAAAATAATTCCTCTAAAAAAGAAAAAGAAAATGATTTACCAGAAGTAAAAGTTTTATCTAATGCAAAAATATTAAAATCACTTTCAAGAGTTTCAAATATTTTTATGGCACCGCCAAAAATCTCTCATTCGCTGATAAGTATTTTACCGCCGGTTTTAAAATATATTTTATTTTTAGCACTCTTTATTACAACTTTTGCAGTAAAACCTTTTTATTTAAGTCTTATCATGCTTGTACTAAGTTTTATTTATGCTTTTGTAGGACGGCAAAAAATTTTAAATTCACTTAAAGCATATTTAAAATTGCTTCCATGGCTTTTAATATTTGCAGTATTTCAGTTTTTCTTTGCTCTTCCAGAAGAAGGAGAAAATTTTTTTATTCAATGGGGACTTTTTTCAATTACACCTTCAAAAATAATTTTAGTTTCTTCAACTTTAATAAAAACTCTTTCGGCTCTTCTTTTAATCGGAACATTTATAAAAACATCGAGTGAACGCGATCTTTTAGACGGACTAAATGACCTTCTTACTCCTCTAAAATGGCTTCATGTTCCAGTACGATATGCAGTACTTACAGCTGGAATAATTTTTCGCTTTATACCTATAATGCTTGACGTAACTGCATCAATTATAAAAACTCAGCTTATACGCGGAGGACTTGGAGAAGTAAAAGGATTTAAAAAAATAAGGGCAATGATTCCACTTTTTATACCAATGATGCTTGAGACATTTAAAAAAGCTGAAATTTTTGCAGATGCTCTTACTGCCAGGTACTTCTCTTGACAGTAAGGAACATTATATTTAAATTATGTCGGCATCTGTAAAATAAAAAGGAGTATATATGGGCGCAATGAAATGGATTATCCTTGGTATTGCCGTTGTAATGTACCTGCTAGTAATATTGTTTCAAAACAAAAAAGTTTTGTTTACAAGTATCGCTGCAGGAATAATCATTCTTCTAGGCATTTTCTTTCCAAACGCAGTTTTTGACATGTCACGGGCAGAAGAAGTACTTGCTAAAGGTGCTTTTGCAACACACATTTACCCACTTACACATGCATTGGGCGATATTATCAACTGGAATGTACTGATGATTTATTTAGGAAGCATGATTATTGCTTCTCTTTTTATTTATTCAAAAGTTCCTGTAAAAATTGCAGATACAATTGTATTAAAAAGTAAAAATACAGGGGTTGCTATTATTTTAATTTTAGCAATGACAGGAATTATTTCTATCTTTGTAGAAAACGTAGCAACAGTTCTTGTTATGACGCCAATTGCTTTAGCCTTATGTAAAAAACTTAAAATTAATCCGACAAAATTTATAATCGGTCTTGCAGTAATGAGTAATCTTGAAGGAACTGCAACTTTAGTTGGTGATCCTCCTTCAATGATTTTTGCAAGCTATGCTAAATATACTTTTAATGACTTTTTCTTCCATGGCGGACGTTTTTCAATTTTCTGGATTGTTCAAGCAGGAATGATTGCAGGCTGTATTTTCTTCTATTTCTGCTTTGCTAAAAAGATGAAAGATAAAATCGAAGTTGAAGGCGAAAAAGTAATTTCTTACTTTCCATTTATTCTTCTTTTAGTAATGATTTTTGGACTTGCTTCAATTTCGTTTATGCATTTATCTTTTGCATATGCAAGCGGACTTTTTGTTTTTGCTTTAGGAATTATTGGCGTTCTCTGGTATTTATTTATTCAGAAAAAGACAAAAGAAGAAACATTTAAACTTATTAAAGAATTAGACTGGGAAACAATTTTCTTCTTAATCGGAATCTTTATTGTAGTTGGTGCAATTGAAGAAACTGGACTTCTTAACATGTTTGCAAACTTCCTTGCAAGCATTACAGGCGGTTCTAAACTGGCAGGATTTATAATTATCATGCTTGTTTCAATTATCATAAGTGGTTTTGTAGACAATGTTCCTTATATTATTGCAATGCTTCCGGTTGCCGGTTCTATGGCAGCAACAATGAATGTTCATGCAGAACTTTATATGATGGCACTTCTTGTTGGAAGCTGTCTTGGTGGAAACCTCACCCCATTTGGAGCAAGTGCAAATGTTGTTGCAACAGGTATTCTTAAAAAAGAAGGTTACCCTCTGGACTTTAAGGGCTGGCTTAAGATAGGTGTTCCATTTACACTTATTACAACTGCTACTGCAGCAATAGTTCTCTGGTTACTTTGGGCCTGGTAAAATAAGCACATTTTAGATGTAAAAATAAAAGACCTGTTCAATTAAGAGCAGGTCTTTTTTTATGTAAAATAAATGCAACTATTAATATGTCACTTTTTTTGTTTTTTAGCCTTTTTTACAAACTTTACAATTCCAACTCCCAATTCTGCAGCTCCAGTTGCTCCACCAATACCTCCTGTTACTTTTTCAGCTATTTTTTTTATCTTCTCCCATAAATAATCCTCCGCCAAAAAAAATATTACCTTGCAGATTTATCAATTTATTTTTCAATGAATACTGTTAATCGTTTTAGTTACGGTTCATCTCTTGAAAATCTTGTTTACCCTTATCTTCTCGGAAAAGATTATCAGGTCAGCGTTGGAAAAATCGGTAATTTTGAATGTGATTTTATTGTCCGCGATACATTATTTCTCTTGATAAATTTACTGACCAGAGAGAAGGCGTTCATCATTTAAATGCGATTGAACTGTTCTTGGAAAAATTAAATTTGTAAGATTTATATTTGTGGCGTGCGTCACAACCTTCGGTTGCTTCCCGAGTTTTTTGCAAAAACTCGCAATATTGGCGTGAGTGTCTCGAGCGAGTACACTTTCCCAGTACTTACACAAGCAAAATATAGTT
>CAZALL010000062.1:0-9419 GCA_964485955.1 uncultured Treponema sp.
TGTCGTTATTTTGAATTCATTACTCTTTGGTGGCTTTGCACAGGGACTGTCAAAAAAAAATCACACGGATTTGCAGATTTCTACGAAATCTGCTTATAAAAATATGTCACTTAGGGCTTAATTTAGAGGCTGTTAATTAAAAAAGAACTTTATTTACGTACAGATTCCAAAATAAATTCAAAAATGACGGTGACAAGCTTAGAATGACAAAAAACAGTGCTTTGCGTAGCAAAGCACAAATCCGTGTGATAAAAATCAAAAAGTATGAGGGAGAAAAAATGTTAATGGGTCAGACATCATTTTTTTTTAAGATGCCTAACCTATTAATTATTTAATTAATGAAATCTTACTTTTTCCCAGAGGGCATTGTACTTGTAAAGGTCTTCCCCTAAGTCGCTTTTTAGTTCGCAGTTGTCCATCTGGCTTGCCTGGTACATTGGTGTTGTTGTCATGTATTGCTGGGCTTGCGTGTTTACATAACATGGAAAATGGAAGGAATCTAAAAAAAGTGCATAATTTTTTGGATCGCACATGTAGTTTATAAAATGATGAGCAAGTTCAACATGCTTTGCATCGTTTAAAATACACATGCTGTCAAGGTATGCTGGACCTCCTTCTTGTGGAATAAAAAAGTCAATTGTTTCATCCCATTTGCTTTCATCAACTTCACCATATACAACTTCAGCGTAGCCCTGACAAAGCCAGAAATCTCCTTCTGCAAAAGATTTTCCAAATGCTTCGGCATCAAATTTTACTAAATTAGGTTTCCACTCATTTACAATAAGATTATAAGCTTCTTCAAGATCTTTGTCGTTAACAGAGCATACTGATTTTCCAAGATGAACAAGGGCATCTCCAAAAACTTCCCTTTGATCATCCATCATTGTGGCATGACCTGCAAACTGTTTATCCGAAAAAATGCTCCAGTCCCTTGCATAGTTACCGCCAGGAACTTTTGTTTTGTTTACAGCAATTCCTGCAGCTCCTAAGTAATATGGAACTGCATAAGCCATGTGAGGGTCGTGCGTTGCTTTTTCTAAGACAGCAGGATTTATGTATTTTTTGTTTTCAATTAAGTTTAAGTCAAGTTCCTTAAGCATTCCCTGTGCTTTCATAATTGAAACAAAATCCTGTGAAGGAACAACAATGTCGTAGCCTGAAGAACCGTTTTTAATTTTGTTGTACATTTCTTCATTTGAAGCATATTCTTCAAGAACAACTTTGCATTTATAATCTTTTTCAAAATTCTTTACAACTTCTTTTGGAGTATAATATGTCCAGTTGTAAATATAGAGGGTATTGTCATCAGTTTTTCTGTTTACAAAAACTGCCAGTATGTTTATGGCAAGAGTAATTACAATTAAAGCAATTCCAGAGTGTTTCATTTTACTTCCTTTATAAATAAGCGGTTAACGACTTGCGGCAATGCTTTTTAAATTCTTTCTTAAAAGAAGAACTACAAGACAGATTGCAAGAATTAATACAAATGAAAGGGAATTAATTACAGGACTTACTCCGACTCTCATCATGTTGTAAATTTTTATAGGGAGAGTAACGCTGCCAGTTCCATTTACAAGAGACGTAATGACGTAGTCTTCAAGTGACATGGTAATGCTCATTACGTAACCTGAAATTATACCAGGCATAATGGCTGGAAGAATAACTTTAAATAAAGTCTGCCATTCATTTGCTCCAAGATCGTGACTTGCTTCAATGATTGAATAGTCAAATTCATCAACGCGGGCACTTACCATCAAGTAAACAAAGGGAAGACAAAATGTTGTGTGGGCAATAAAAATTGAACCCATTCCAAGTTTAAAATTTATTCCGTTAAAGAAAATTAAAAGTGAAACACCCATAATTACTTCTGGCAGAACCATTGGCAAAAATGAAATTGTCTGAATGTATGCTTTGCCCTTAAATTTGTACCAGTTGATTCCTATTGCAGCAAGAGAGCCTAAAATAGTTGCTACAAGACTTGAATCAAATGCAATTACAAGACTGTTTAAAAGAGCCTTCCATAATTCATCTGATTCAAAAAAAAGTTTCTCGTACCAGATAAGACTAAAGCCTGTAAAGTTTGCATCTTTTGATTCATTAAAAGAATAAAAAATAATTACAAGCAGTGGAAGAAATAAAAAAATAATTGCTAAAGCTAAAGTTGTTTTGCTTATGCTGAATACAGGATTTACTTTCTTCCATCTTCTTTTTGAATGGCGGAAGTTTTCTGAAGTATTACGTTTTTTTGTAAAGAGCTTAAAAGGATTTTTTAAAGAAGCCATTTTTTATTTCCCCTTTGAGTTCTGATTGTTATTGCCAAGAGTCATCTGCAATGAAGGAAGTGCTTCGTCTTTGGCAGAAACTTTTTTAAGCCCAGATTCTTTTTTATTTGACATAAGCATGTAAATAATTGCAGCCATACTGATTAATGTGATTAGTACACTAAATGCACTTGCTAAAGGATAGTTTCGTGCGTGGTTAATCTGATCAACAATAATGTTTCCAAGCATATAACTGTTTTTATCTCCTACAATCTGAGGAACAGTATAACTTCCAAAAATAGGAATAAATGTAAAAATGAGGGAACTTACAATTCCGCTTTTAATGCCAGGAATTAAAACTTTAAACATCGAAACTGGTTTGTTTGCTCCTAAATCTCTTGCGGCTTCAATAAGACTAAAATCAAATCTGTCTACTGCAGTAAAAACCGGAAGAATTGCATAAGGAAGATACATGTAAACGCTGACTAAAATAATAGCTCCGCGAGTGTACATAAATTTTCCAGGAACAAATCCTTCTGTACTCCAGTGATGAAAAATCTTATAAAAAAACATTCCTATTCCATTTAAAAGACCGTTTTCACCTAAAATAGTTTTCCATGCAAAAATGCGGATAAGACTGTTTGTAAGAAATGGAATTATTATAAGAATTAAAAGAAGCGTCTGATGTTTACTTCTTGCCATTGCATATCCGCAGGGAAGTGCAATTATAATTGTAATTAAAGTTGACATTACCGTGATGTAAATTGTTCTTAAAATTACTTTTAAATATGCTGCACTAAAAAGCTGTTTGTATGCTTCGAGAGAAGGTTTGTATTCAACTCCACCGTAAATGGATTTTGTCATAAAGGAATAAACTACAATTATGACAATCGGAACAATAAAAAATATTGTAAACCAAACACCCATAGGCCAGCCATAAGCGTAACCCGGGTTTGCTTTTTTTATTTTACCTGTCATTTATTTATGTCCTCAACAATGTAGCCGTCTTCAGAAGACCATGAGATGTAAACAGTGTCTTTCCACTGAATTTCAGGACCGTCATCAAGATAGTTAGTGTGCTGCTTAAAAACTTTTACAATAGTTCCGTTTTCAAGACGAACATAAAATTTTGACTGGAAGCCAGTGTAAACAGGTTCTTCAACAATGCCTTTAAATACATTTATATCAATTCGGCCGTTAACGTTTGGTATCTCAGTTGTGATGCGAATTTTTTCAGGGCGGATAGTAAATGCAACTTTCTGTCCTTCATCAGTATGTTCATAGTCTGTAACAAGAATATTCTTGTCTTCTTCTTTAGTCTGAATTGTATCGCCTGGAAGAGGAGTCTGAATGCCAAGAGACGGTGTATTTAAAGTAACATTGTATTCTGTTCCGGTTTTACCCTGGAATGGTTCACATTTTACAACTGTAGATTCAAATACATTTGTTTCGCCAATAAATTGGGCTACAAATTGAGTTGCCGGGCTTTCATAAATTTCAAAAGGAGAGCCAACCTGTAAAACTTTACCGTGATTCATTACTGCAATTCTGTCGCTTACGGCAAGAGCTTCACTCTGGTCATGGGTAACAAAAATAAATGTAATTCCAATTTTGTCATGAAGGGCATCTAAGTCGAGGAGAAGATTTGCACGCAGTTTAGCATCCAGAGCAGAAAGAGGTTCATCAAGAAGAAGAACTTTAGGTTCATTAATCAGGGCACGGGCAATGGCAACACGCTGTCTTTGTCCGCCGGAAAGCTGGTTTGGCATTTTATACATATGGTCATCCAGCTGAACTAAGTGGAGGTAATGTTTTACTTTTTCTTCAATTTCTTGTTTGTTTACTTTTTTAAGTTTTAATGGAAAAGCGACATTGTCAAAAACTGACAGATGAGGAAAGAGAGCATAGTTTTGAAATACAGTATTACTTTCTCTTTTGTTTGGCGGAAAAGGAACTACATCTTTGTCGTCAAAAAGAACTGCTCCTTCGTCCGGGTATTCGAATCCTGCGATAATGCGAAGAAGTGTTGTCTTGCCGCAGCCAGAAGGTCCAAGCAGGGAAAAAAACTCACCCTGTTTGATAGTAAGGTTAATGTCATCAAGAGCAGTAAAATCACCAAAGTGCTTTGAGACATTTTTAATAGAAACTGTACTTCCGTTCACTAGTACGTCTCCTTAAAAAATAAAGTATAGGACCATTTTCCTATTATGTTAATGGAACTTCTAAAATGTAACTAATAACCTTTTTTGTCAAGGCATTTTTTAAAATTGTTGTTATGAGAATTTACTGTGTTTTTGCACTCTTATTTTAATCTCCCAAAATAAAATCAAAGTAGCGTTTTTTACATTCTGTGCTATAATTATGTGTGATTATAGGGAATTCTTAAAAATTACCAGGGGGTCATATGAAAAGACAAACTGATGGTATAAAAAAACTTCTTTTAGCAACATTTACTGTTTTTGCTTTATTTTGCTTTACTTTCTGTAACTGGCAGCTACCACAGTCCGTATCTGTAAAAACAAATGCAGAATTTAATGCTTCACTTGGAAATGCAGAATATGATCTTTCAGAAAAACTTAATATGGAAAGTATTAAACAATTGATGGAAGAAAAAACAGGACAGAGTGTAAATATCTACGATTTTAAAAATTCTCAGGATGTTTTAACTTATGTTCTTCAGTATCCTATGTATAATGTTCCGCTGGACTTTGGCTCTTACCTGAATGACCTTGATTTAAGTTCAACACTTCAGACTACAGGTGATATTGCTTTTGACAAAAAAATAAGTGTGCCAGAAATATCGTTTTCGCAGACAAAACAGATAAAAATTCCTGACATAAGTGATAAAATTTTAGTTTCGATGGAAGAAAACCTTCAGCAAGGTAATAAGGATTCAATTTTAATTTATGAGCAGGGAGAAAATACCGAGTCGGTTGAAACTCTTGGCATTTTAGACGGATATAATAGTATAAATATTACAGGACAGACAGAATCAATTACATATACACAAGGTTCTGCAATTTTAATTACAATTACAAAAAATGATTCTACTCCATGTACTTCAGGCTTTACATTCCCACTTACAGTAACTTTAACAGATCAGGGAAGTGGCACTTTAACAGAATATGCAAGTGTTACAAAAGATGTTGCAAATGGTGGCGTCTTAGAACTTGCCCTTGATGCTTCTTCTGGTATTCCAGGCAAAGTAAAAGTTTCTCTTTCGGGACAGATTTCTGGTGGGGTTACAAGCGTAAATCATAATTATTCAATGAAAATGACTGTAAAAGAAGGAACTGCCGTTAAAGAAGTAAAGGGAATTACTGCAAGCGGAATTGAAGAATACGGTATAGAAATTCCGGAAATAGATCAGAGTGTTTCTTTAAAAGACATGGCAGATATTTTTGACAGTGCTACAGTTGGACAGGGAAGTGTTACTGTTAAAGCTCTTATGCCTGCCACATGGAAAAGCGGAATAAATTGCACTCCTTCAATTAAGATAAGTGGTGCTGGCGTAACAGAAACAAGTTTTACGGAAGGTGATGCAGACGGTTCAACGTATATTATAAATCAGAAGCTGGATCTTGCAGGCCTTACTTTTGCTCCGACAGATTCTGACAGTGACATAAAAGTTACTGGTAGCCTTGGACTTAGTCTTGATAATGCAGTAATTGAATTTACAGACGGTTCAAGTGAGCAGACAATTGATGTACTTGTAAACGGTGGAATTGATACAATTTCTCAGGCAGTTATAAATCTTGAAAAAGCAGGTATCCCTTATGAAAAATCAATTCCAGTTGACGGAAGCGACGGAAGTATTCTTCTGCCAGATGAAATGTTAAAATATGTAAGAAAAATAGATTTTTGCGGGGACAACTCAGATTCAGTTCATCACTATAAACATGATGCAGACGGTAATGCTTTAACTCAAGAAATTGAAGGTCTTGGAATAAAGTTTAATTTAGTAAATTCGCTTCCTTTAGGAAATACAATACCAGTTTCAATAAAATCTACGGTTTTTGTACTTGACCAGACACAAAATATTTCTTCAACAGGTACCACTGATGCTGTTTTAACAAAAGTATGCTCTTATCCTGTAGTTACATTGCCTGCAAGCGATGGCAGTGATCATTATCTTGATTTTACGCTTACTCTTGGAAATGACGGAAAACTTAATCTGGTAGACCTTGTTCCTGGAAGTGAATATGAGCTTTCTGTAAATGATTTTTCTTTTGTAACAGATTTTGATTTAATTGAAGTAAATATGGATAATAAAAAAGTAAGCGGTTCAAATTCAATGGACGGTCTTGATATTTCTTCCATGCTGCAAGGCTTAAGTCTTAGCGAAGAAGATTTTGAAAAAGTTAAACTCGACAGCCTTAAGGTAAGATTTTTTGCTCAGGCACCAAAAAGTACACAGCTTAATATAGGCGACATTACAATGACTGGCAGTGTCAAAGTTAAATATGAAAAAGACAGTGTAAGTACAACAGATTATCTTGTAGGATCAGAAAGTACAGACGGAATTATAAGTTTTGTTGATGAAGTTAGCTGGCCACAAAGCGGAACTGTAATTGATGAAGAAGATTCAGAGAGTAAGTATACGCAGAATATAAATGCATCAGGAAAGGGAAGTTTTGAAGCTGATCTTTCTAACATTGTAAATGTTCATCCTGATTCCATGAATATTGACTACAGCCTTTCTATGGGTTCTTCAACTGGCGGAAATATTACTCTTTATGCAAGTACAATTGACAGTGCAAGAGAAAGCAGCGGAATTAATATAAAAATTGACTTAATTGCAATAGTTCCGTTTAAATTAAATATTGACAGTGCCATAAACATGGATCTTATGAGTCTTATGGATGGAGAATGGAATACAACAAATGCTTCTTCAGACCTTTTAAATAGAGAAAGTGCTTCTGATTATGCAGACTTTGTAAAATACGTTGATGCCATTGACTACATTAAGATGAATTATACAATTTCAAACAACGCTATTGAACTTCCTGTAAATCTTATTATTGAAGATACAGGTACAAGCGGATTTTCAAAAACAATGCCTTTTGCAAGCGGAACAAATACATTCAGTCTTAGTGCAGATGAAATTGAAAGCGTAATGACTAATTATCCATTCCATCCAAATATAAAGCTAAAAATTGGTGATGATAGTCCAAGTTCAATGTACATAAAACGTTCATCTTCTTTGGCAGGACTTAAGGTTGGTGCAAAAATTGATCTTGCAGTAAAAATGAACGGTGATACACCAATTACAGTATGGGGAGGTCAGTAATGAAAAGATTAGCCTTAATAGTAAGTACAATTCTTATTTCCTGTGCTGCCTTTGCAGAAATGCCTTCGCGTTTTTTTGAAGTGGGTCTTGACGTAGATGCATCTCTTGCTCAAAACATAACAACTGCGAATGACCTTTTTGTAGAAAATCTTGTAATTGATTTAACAGAACTTGCAGAAAATATGGATTCTAACGGTGCTAAAGTAACTGCAGATGGATTTCTTTCTGCCTTTATGAATGCAAATATCATGGGGTATAAGGCAGGGATTTATGCTAATCTTGATGTAGCCGCATCTTTTGGAGTTGGACAGGAACTTTTTTCATTTTTAGGAAACGGAAATAAATTAAATGAAGATGTAGTAGCCAGTGTGAATGCAAGTCTTGAATCTTATTTTGAAATTGCTGCCAATGTAGAATTTAAATTGCTTAAGAAGTTCCACATTAGCGTAAGTCCGGATGTTTTTATGCCAATTGCATATCTTCCACGTCCTGATGCAAAGGTTACCGCTACAGCTTTAGAAGACGGAACTTTAAAAATGACAGCAAGCGGACAGTTTGCTTTATACACTGCTTTTGCAATGAGCGATTATTTTGATGAAAACTTTAATTTTAATTCTCAGGCAATAAATAATATTGACGGTGGAAACATTACAGCTCTTATAGCTTCAGGAGCTGGTTTTGATTTAAGCGGAAATGTAATATATGAACTTTTTGACTGGATGAATGTAGGCGGTTATGCAAGAATTCCTATTGTTCCAGGAAGACTTTCTAACTCTACTACGGGTAAAGTAACTTATAGTGCCCAGGTAGATCCAGTTCTTAACTCTTATGTTTCAAACGGGGATTTTTCTTTTTCTTCAACAGGACCTGAATACGAAAACATAACTTATGGAACAGATACTTTTACAGTTAATAGACCACTTCGTCTTGGAGCACAAGCACAGTTTAAATTCTTAGGCGGAATGCTTAATGTAAGTCCTTCACTTGGTCTTGCAGCCCGTAATCCTTTTGGTGAAGATTTTGACTGGAGCCAGAGTATTTACCCAGAATTTGCTTTGAGAGCCGGAGCAGACTTTTGGATTGGCGGAGTTTATTTAAATACTCAGTACATGAAACAGATTTATTCTCAGGAAGTTGGGGGCTATCTTAATTTAAGAGCAATGGAATTAATATTAAAAATTGCTTCAAGCGGAACAAGTCTTTCAAAGAGTTTTGCTCTTGGAGGAATGTCTGCATCCCTTGGATTGCGTTTTGGTTTTTAATAAAAGTTGCACTTAAAAAAAATTGCAATGTTTATATCTTCCCATAATTGAATTCTAATTATTTTTTCTATATAGTAGGGGCATGGAAAAACTTAAGATTCTTTTAGCTAAGGGCAGAATTTACGAATCTGTGTACGAACTTTTAAATGATGTCGGCATTACAATTTCTTTGCCGGATCGTACATATTTTCCTGTTACTAATCAGGAAGATCTTGCTTTTCAGGTGGTAAAGCCTCAGATTGTTTCTAATCTTCTTGCAAATGCCAAGGCAGATTTAGGATTTTCTGGAAAAGACTGGGTGTATGAAAACGGTGTGCAGGATGAAGTTGTTGAAATTATGGATTTAGGCTTTGATCCTGTACGTATTGTAGCCGCTATTCCGGAAACAAAAGATTACAGTATGCTTTTAAAAAGTCCTGTGACTATTGCAACTGAATATCAGAATCTTACAAAAAAATATATTGAAGAAAAAAATATTGCAGGTACAATCTTCCGCACATGGGGAACTTCGGAAGGTTTTGTTCAGGATAATGAAGAAGCTCTTGCTCATATTTTGATTGATAATACTTCAACTGGTTCTTCTTTAAGGGCAAACAGACTTAAGAT
>CAZALL010000063.1:0-9394 GCA_964485955.1 uncultured Treponema sp.
TCAATCTTTGACTTTAATGGCTCTGCCCTTACTGAAGCTGATGCAGTTGTTGATTGATACTTTTAACAGTTCCAGCCACGGTCAACGTTTAAAATTACGCCATTAAGCTCCGGGCTGGAAATTAAAAACTTTACCTTAGAGGCAAGGTCTGCCGGGTTTACACAAAATGTTTCTTGGGGAGCATCACGTGTAAAGCCCGGACAGATTGCATTGCATGTTATATTTGAAGACTGATATTCTAAAGCAGTCGATTTTACTAGTACAGAAAGTCCAGTTTTTGCTCCGGCATAAGCAGCATTTGTTTTAAATCCTTTTACAGACTGTGTTTTTGTTCCACCAAAAAAAATAATTCTTCCGAAATTGCGTTTTTCCATTCCGGGTAAAACTAAGCTTAATAAAATTCCTGGCAGTGCATAATTATTTAATGCCATTTTTTTCCAGTCAGAGGCACTTGTTAGAGCAAGACTTTTTTTTACAAAAGGTCCGTAGCAGACACATAAAATGTCAGTTTCTTTAAGACATGCAAGTAATTCATTATTTAAAAAACAAGAGTCAAAATCTTTTTCAAAATCAGTTTCTATAAATTTTACAGGGGAATAAATTGCATTGTAGAAAGCACTGTTAAATTTTCTACCGGTAACTGTAAGTTCAGTTCCTTGAGATAAAAGCATTTGTGCGACCTTTAATCCAACTGAAGAAGTTCCGCCAATTACAAGAGCTTTTTTGTCCTTAAAGTTTATATCCATAAAATGATTGTAGCGTAAAGAATAAAAAAATGGTACAGTGTCGCCATGAATCTAGATAACATCGTAATCGTATTAGCCCGCCCCGAAGAAAGCCGTAATATTGGAGCGGTATGCAGGGCTATGGCAAATAATGACATTCATTCTTTAAGAATTGTTGGCAAAAGAAAAGACTACGATGATGAAAGAGTGCGTATTCTTGCAATACATGCAGTGAATTTATGGGACAATGCAAAATTTTACAATTCCATTACCGAAGCAACTAAAGACTGTACTATGGTCTGTGCAACTACCAGACGTCGCGGTAAAAAACGTGGCTCAAAACTTTTACTTCCTGAAGAATTTACAGAACTTGCAGCAAAGTCAAGTGATGCAAAAAAAGGCGGAAAAGTTGCAGTTGTTTTTGGAAATGAACGCACAGGTCTTACAGATGAAGAAGTAAATGAATGTACAGTGGGAGTTACAATTCCTTCAAGTGATGAATTTGCTTCATTGAACTTAAGCCATGCTGTCCAGATTATAAGCTATCATTTATTTAGATATACAAAAAAAGAATTTACGGGATATACACCTGTTTCTCTTAAACGCCTGGACAAGACTGTTGAAAAAATTACGGACGATTTAAAAACAATAGGCTTCTTTTCAAAAACTGGTCGTCCTGACATGGAACAATTTTGGCGCAATGTCTTATCGCGTGCCTGTCTTAGCGAAGGAGAAGCACAGTATATTGAAAAAATATTTCATAAAGCTGCAGGTCTTTCTAAAAAAAATCTTAAAGATAAAGGCATTTCTAAAAATTAAAATTTTTAAAGGCTCCCATAATTAAACTTTTATAAAATGCGGTCAGTCAAAATTTATCATTTCTGCACTGATTAAATTTTCTTCACTTCCTTTAGATTTTAAAAATGTACATGCCCTTAGTAAAATATTATTTAACTGTCTGATATTACCAGGATAAGAATAAGAACAAAGTTTTTCTGTCGCACCTAAAGTAAGAATTTTATTGTGCTTTTTTAAAAAACTTTCTGCCAAAAAAGGCACATCTTCAATATGCTCTCGCAAAGAAGGAATTTTTATTGGAAGAATATTCATTCTGTAAAAAAGGTCCCGCCTAAAGTTACCACTTGCAATTTTTTCTTTAAGATTGGCGTTTGTTGCAAAAATAAATCTTACGTCAAAATGCGTTTCTCTGGTTGAACCCATTTTTCTGTAAACACGGCGTTCTATAAGATCAAGCAGTTTTTTTTGTACCTCTAAATCTATGTCGCCTATTTCATCAAACAAAAAAGTTCCTTCGTGGCAGGTAGAAAAAAGTCCGCTTCGTTTAACTGCATTTGTATACGCTCCGGCTTCTGTTCCAAAAAGTTCACTTTCTGCATTTTGAGAATTTAAGTGGGCACAATTTAATTTTACAAAAGGTTTTTGTTTTCTTTTTGAATTATATTGAATGTAATTTGCAGTGTAAGATTTTCCACAACCATTTTCGCCTGTAATTAAAACAGTTTCGTCGCATGAAACTGCAAGTTCTACGCTTTCTCTAAATTGTTTCATTACTATGGAATCACCGGAAAATATATCAAAATCCATAAAACGTTTTTTTTCAAAAGAAAAATTTTTTGTAAATAGAGTTTCGCTTTTTTCTTTTAATGCATCAGAAGAACGACGCATGGCATGTATTTTTAAAAGTGAAGTAAATAATTTTTCAATAAAATGTCTTAAGTTTCCAAAAAGATTTTCTACTCTGGCAAAAATAAAGTCTGTGCTTTTTTCTACATGCAGAATTGTTTTTTTATTGTGTGTGCGTTCAACAAGTAAAAATATTTTTTTAAATTTTTCTTTACAGTCAGAAAAAATTGTTCTTGCAAAATTTAAATTTTTAAGGCAGTCAGTTATTACGACAGAAAACTTTTTTTCTTTTTCTATAAAATTTTGCTTTTCGCCTGGAAATATAGTTATTAAATTGTAAACTGATGCAAGTTCAATACGGCACCAGTTTATAAATGAATTGTCTTGTGTGATAAGAATAATTCCTAATTTATTCAATCAGAAAATTTTTATCCTTTAATCTTTCTTAAATAATTTATACCAAACCAGCGACATTATATACCAAATGTAAGGAAAAATTAAGAAGATTTTTAAAGGATTTCTTATAATTTCACTCCAGATTTCAAGCCCCATATTAAAAGTTTTGTCACTGACACGATTTTTTCTTTCGCTAAAAATTCCAACTGCATCTTTATAGTAAAGGAAAATACTGGAAGCAAAACGATTGCGGCGGTTGTAAGACCAGAGATTTTTTTCACGAATACCTTCGCTTACAAGTACAAGTGAAGGTGAAGCCTTGTAAATTGCTTCTACAACATCATTTTCTACAGTCTTTGGATAATAGCCTACATAACGACCCACAATCTGTAAGTTTTTATAAGTTGAACGGACATTTCTTTCTGCAGCCATAATTGCCTTTTTTCTTCCGCCTAAAATATAAAGTGACTTATAATGATTTTCTAAGATTGTAAGAATATTTATTATAGCTGTAAAAGGATTGTATCTTACAGGAACAGGCTTTTTTAAAAACTTTGCACCACGTAAAATACTTTTTGAAACTGGAAGAACAAGATCGGCATTTTTTATACAGTTCATATAATCTGAATTAACTCTTGCTTTTAGTAAATCCCAGATTGAAAGATACATTATCTGTTTTGTACCCGGGCGGGCTAAAAGTTCTAAGATTTCATTTTCCATATCTTTAGCTTCAATTAAATCTACTGGTACGCCAAGTATGTCTATTCTCTGTTTTCCCATTCGTCTTTCTCCAGAATTGCATTTTGAAGAGCCGCAGTTCCATAAAGGGCCGCAGTTTCACAACGCAAAATATTTGTTGCAAAATGAATTGTCTTAAATCCGTTTTTTTGAAGGACATCTATTTCTAAAGGAGAAATTCCGCCTTCGCATCCAACTGCAATTGCAGCACATTTTATTTCATCGGCATTTTTTAGTGCTTTATGAAGTGCAATTGTATTTTCATTTCGTTCATAAAGTGCAAGAGCCCTACTTTCATTTTTATTTAACTGAGATGTAACTTTATTCCATAAATTACAAGCTTCTTCTACACTTACACAGGGATGTACCTGCATGTCACTTGCAGAACCGCTTTGCTGTCGGGCTTCTATAATAATTTTTTCCCATCGACTGCCATTACCCATTAATGATGCTGCACTTTGAGCACTAAGCAGAGAACCTTTTTGAGAATATTCTCCTTTAATTGGAACAAAATGTTTTACCCCGCACTCAACTGCCTGACGAACAATAAGTTCCATTTTTACAGGTTTTGCAATAAACTGAAAAAGCCACAAATCTACACTTTTATTTTGTAAAGAAAAATCGTCCTGACTTTGTGCAGTATTCTGAAGGACAACACATTTTTTTTTACCGTCAACAAAAGCAACTGTCATCTTTAAAAGCAAACCGTCAGCTGTACGCACATCAATCATGTCGCCTAAAGAAACGCGTACAACTTCCCTAAGATAGTGATATTTTTTTCCACTAACTGTTAAAGTTCCGTCTTCTTCTAAATTTGCTTCTGCTAAAAACTGTCTCATATTTTATTCTGGCTGGGCATTTTCTGCTTCGGTCTGTAACTGTTTTAGTGTCTTTGTATTTTTTACCAGAGTTTTAAAATTTCCTTTTTCAAGAATTTTTAATGCTTCATTTAGCTGAATGTCATAGTCTAAATCGTAAAGACGAGCAGGCTTTGTATGTTCAACTTCATTTCGAATAAGTTTTCTTAAAACTCTTCTTTCAAGTTTATAATTTACTGCAAGAGAAGATGCATATGCAGAAATCTGTGCTTCACTCATATTTGGATGAGCTTCTACATATTTTGCAATTACATTTTCATTTGCTAAATCAAGAAACGCCTTTTCTTCCTGTTCTGTAAATTCAGGATACTTTACTTCAAGATCAGGCGGAATTCCAATTTTATCAATATTTGTATCACTTGGAGTATAGTAACGTGCGATTGTCATTTTAAAGCCGTCTTTGTTTGGAAGAGACATTGGCTGCTGAACACTACCCTTGCCATAAGTTCTTTCTCCAATCAAATATGCTAAGTGATTGTCTTTTAGGGCACCGCTTAAAATTTCTGCGGCACTGGCAGACCCCTTGTTTATAAGCACAATTATTGGAATATTTTTAGGCATGGTAGTCTTTTTTTCACTTGCAGTATAAACGCTGTTTTCAAAAGAAAGGCGACTTTTTGTAGAAACAATAGGTCCTTCGTCAATAAATTTATCTGCAACATCAACAACACTTGTAATAAGTCCGCCAGGATTATTTCTTAAATCAATTATAAGTGAAGTAAAATTATTTTCTTTAAAAGAATCCAATGCTTCCTGAACACGGCTTGCTGTATTTGGTGTAAATTCAATTATTCTAAGATAACCGCTTTTATTAAGCATTCCGTATTTAACAGTTGGAACTTCAATAACTGCACGAACGAGAGTTTTGTCAAATTCAATATTTTTTCCACGGCGGATTGTAACAGTTACGCTTTCACCAACAGTACCACGAAGTCGGCTTAAAACTTCATCCATTGTAATAGAAGCAGTATCTTCTCCATTAATTGCAATAATTAAATCTCCTGCCTGGATTCCAGCCTTAAAGCCAGGTGAATCTTCAATTGGACTTGCAACTTCAACATAAGCTGGTTTTTCTGCAGTAGATACAGCTGGTTTTGAAATTGAAAGACCAACACCGCCAAAGTTACCTACAGTAGTGTCACTTAAAGAAGACCAGTCTTTTTCGTTAAGATAAGTTGTATATGGGTCCCCTAAGCTTTCGAGCATACCTTTCATGGCACCTTCATAAAGCACTTTGGAATCAATTTCTTCTACATAATTTCTTGAAACATAATCAAATACACTGTTAATCAACTCCATGTATTCGCGTTTCTTTTTTTCATCACTTGTATTAGTTTTACCACTAGAAGAAGCAAAACAAACCGAAGCGCCTATGCCTAAAACTAAAACTATAAAGAGGGCAATTAAATATTTTTTTGAATTATGAATAAAATCTGAAACTTTCATCATTCTTCAATAATATGCGTTTTTTTATCTCTATTCAAGTAATGAAAAATTATGATATACTCTTGACATGCAAATTATTCCAATAGCCAGCGGTAAAGGTGGTGTAGGTAAATCACTTTTAAGTGCAAATTTAGCCATAGCATTAGGTCAGGCAGGAAAAAAAGTAGTTGTCGCAGATTTGGATTTGGGCTCTTCAAACCTTCATTTAGTAATTGGACAGACTCAGGTAAAAACAGGTATTGGAACTTATCTTACCGGGCAGTCTAAATTTAGTGACATAATATTTCCTTCAGAATATGAAAATGTTTCTTTTATTGCAGGCGATAGTGAAATTCCAGGTCTTACTTCACTTAAAGCTGAACAAAAGAAAAAACTTATAAAAAGCTTTTTAAGTCTTGATGCAGATTATCTTATAATCGATCTTGGAGCAGGAACTCATCTTACAATCTTAGATATGTTTCTTCTTTCTCCCCAGGGAATTGTTGTTACAGCTCCTACAGTTACAGCAACTTTAAACGGTTATCTTTTTTTAAAAAATACTGTTTTTAGAATGATGTACAATACTTTTAAAAAAGGTTCACCTGCATACAAGTACCTTGAAGACCTTAAGTCTGATGCAAAAAATCTTCAGCGCCTTTACATTCCAAAAATGGTTGAACAACTTGAAGCTATTGATCCTGACGGAACAAAACTTTTTAAATCACGCATGGCACAGTTTCATCCGCGTCTTGTATTAAATATGATTGATGATCCAAAAGATGCAGATCGTGCTTTAAAAATACGCCGTTCATGCAATGAATATTTAGGACTTGATCTTGAACACATGGGTGTTGTTTACCGTGACTCAATGCAGGACAAAGCACTTTCTTCCAGACTGCCAGTTATAATTTATAAACCTCAGTCAATAATTTCTCAGGCAATCTACAGAATTGCAGAAAAAGTCCTTCAGTCCGAAACTCTTAAATTTGATGACAATTATGACATTACACAGGCTTCGGATTCTTCGTTTGCACTTGCCCAGGAAGAAGCCAGTGATGATTACAGTGCAAAAATGGCATACATAGAAGAACTTGCAGGAACAGGTGCCCTAACTACAGGCGAACTTGCAGAAACTATAAAAAATCAGCAGTTTGAAATTACAAGCTTACGAAACGAAAATCTTTTGTTAAAGAAAAAACTTCTTGAAGCATCAAAACAAGGATATAAGGTATAAAAATGAATAATTTAATGCTCTATTTAAAATACCCTTCATGGATTCATGCAGAAATATTTCCAGGAGTAGCAGTATTAGGTGCAATCAGATGGTACGGTTTAATGTATATTTTTGCTTTTGCCACAGCATACTGCATTTTAAACAAAGTCAGAAAAGAAGGTGCTTTAGATACAGAAAATTACAAGTGTTCATCTGACGATATGTTTAGTTTTTTAGCATTTGGAATTTTATTTTTACTCTTAGGTGCAAGAATTTTTTCTACACTAGTTTACGATACAAGCGGTCAGTATTTAAAAGCTCCTTGGCTTATCTTCTGGCCCTTTGACACTAAAACGGGAAAATTTACAGGACTTGCCGGAATGTCTTACCACGGTGGATTTATTGGCGGTTTACTTGGTATGATAATCTGGTGCAAATGGAAGAAAAAAAATGTTTTTCAGTGGATAGATGCAATGTGTCTTGCAATTCCATTAGGCTATACTTTTGGTCGTCTGGGAAATTTTTTTAACGGTGAATTATTTGGACGTGTTACAACAATGCCATGGGGAATGATTTTTCCTCATGCAGAAAGATTTGCCGCCAGTGAAGAATGGGTACAGAAATTTGCTGAACAAATAGGCATGACTCTTGATCCTGCAGTAAAATATGTAAACCTTCCGCGACATCCAAGTCAGCTTTACGAAGCATTTTTTGAAGGAATTGTACTTTTTTTATCAATGTGGTTTTTAAGAAAAAAGAAACCCTTCCATGGATTTTTCGCAGGCTGGTATACAATAGGCTATGGACTTGTACGCTTTGTAATTGAATATTTCCGTGAACCAGATGCAGATTTAGGTTACAGAATTTCTCCAACAGGTGATCAGATTTTGTATCAGAATAATTCACTTTTAAATATTTCAACAGGACAGATTTTGTGTTTCCTAATGATTCTTGGAGGAAGTGGAATTTTAGTTGGCTGCTACCTGTGGAATAAAAAGAAAAATAAATCTATAAAAAAGTAATTTCTTTATGAGTACTTTCTTACCTGACAGACCCTGAGACAAACTCAGGGTGACGGAATGACATTTTCACTTACTCTACAACTTTCCAGTCGATAATGTTCTTTTCTTTACTGTTAAAATTTACTCGTCGCGAATTACACGGCAATGAAGTGGCTTCATGGTTTTTACATTTTTAGACTGATTTATAAATTCATAATCTGAATAAATTGACAATTCTTTTGAAGTTCCCTTTAAATTTAATATTTCTTCAAAATTATCCAGAACAGATAAATCATAATAATCTTTTACTTTATGCCAGACTAAAACCCTTCCTGTTACAATATCAAGTTTTATATCGCCTGCATAATTTACAGCACCAGACTGAACTTTAAATACATATGGATTAAAGTATTCGGAATTTTCACCAACTTTTATAATTCCATATGAACCTTTTTTCGCTTTAATCAAAACAATTTGTTCAGGAACTTCTGTATTTTCTACAGTAAAAACGGAAAATGAACCAGGAGCCTTTTTTATCTGTAAATCAGAATTTAAATGTAATGAAGACTGATTTTTTACACTGCTTCCATTTGAATAATAAAATTTATCAATAATCTTACCTGCATTTGGATTAATAATTCGCATTAAAATAATTCCTTCATCTTCCTTTAATGCAAAGGTGGAATCATTTTTTACAGTTTCTAAAGTTGTTGCACAGGATACAAAAAAAAGTGAAATTATAAAAATAGTAAAGAATGTAAACTTTTTCATAATGCCCTCATCTTTTTAATAAGAAATTTATAACATAAAATTTATAGAAAATCAATTATTCAATAAAAGGCATCTCTGAAAATTACAATTTTTTTAGGCTCTCTAAATTAATCTATTTTTTTATCTATTTTTTTTATCTTCCATAAAATACAATATTACGGTAAAATATTAAAAATTTTCTTCTTATATGGAAACTGTCGTTTAAATGGCGGCAAGGGGAAATATCAATGTTCAATATTCTAGAAAAAAAACAGCTTTCTGCGGGTGTATATTACATGCGTGTGAATGCTCCGGAAATTGCCCGCAACAGAAAGGCAGGACAGTTTGTAATCGTTCAGTTAGATACAGATTTTGGTGAACGCGTTCCGCTTACAATTGCAGACGCTAATGCACAGGAAGGCTGGATCGCACTTGTTTTCCAGGCAGTTGGTGCTACAACATATCGTCTTTCTCTTATGGAGGCAGGTCAAAGTCTTGCAGCTGTTTTAGGTCCTTTAGGAAATCCTTCCATTATAGAAAAGAAAGATGGTCCGGTTGTTGTAGTTGGTGGTGGTTTTGGTGTTGCCCCATGTTATCCGATTGTTCAGGCTCATAAAGCTATTG
>CAZALL010000064.1:0-9314 GCA_964485955.1 uncultured Treponema sp.
GCTTTTGTTATGCTTGATGACAATATTCTTTCACAGGCAGAAAAAGCAGTAAGATTTGAAAAAGAAAATGCCCTCGACTTCAACTTGACTCACATAACGTCTAATAAAAATACCTATATCGAAAGTAATTCAGATAGTAATGAATTGCTTTCAAAATTACAATTTCAAATTGTTGGCGAACAAAGTATTTTGCAAATGGCAGAAAGTGAAGAAAAAGAGCGTATTCTTGAAGATTTAAAAGCTGCAAAACTTATGGACGAAAAGTTTAAAAGCATGGATCAAAATCCAAAGGCTTATCGTATAAAGTCGGCTACTGGTTGGGAAAAAGGAGTAGACGGTAAATGGAAGTATGAAACAGACGACAGTATTAACTTAATAAAAAGTGGAAGTCTTATTGAAAAAATACTTAATACTTCACCTCAAATGCTTACAGAACTTTCTAAAAAAACTCCGCTTGTTTTAAGTGATGTATTGGACGCTCCTGAGCTTTTTAATATATTTCCTTTCATGAAAGATGTAAGTATTCATTTTTATTCAGATCCTAATGCTTTTAGGGCTGTTCTTACACCTCAGGGAATAAAACTTAATACACAGTATATAAAAAGTTCAGATGGTGAAAAAGGAATAAAAGGCGTTCTTGCCCATGAAATACAGCACGTTATTCAGGCAGTAGAATTTTCTCAAAGTACAGGCATACAGGGAAAAAATATTGAAAATCTTTATAACGATATGAAAAAAGCAATGAAGGCACTTGACGCTAGACAGTATGACTATGACATTACAAGTTTAAAAAATGGACTTGACGCATACATGAAGGACAGCGGAGAAATAGAAGCAAGAAATGTTGCTCGAAGAATTACCATGACTTATGACCAACGAAGACACTCAACACTAGAAAGTACAGAAGACGTAAAAAGGAACGTACAGTTTCAGACAAGAAAAAAAACACAAGACAATGATATGGATAAAGAAAAAAAAGAACAACTTCAAAAAATAATGAATGCATTAAATAAAATCAAAGAACAGAAAACGCAGATAGAAAATTCTAATTATCAGGAAATAGACACAGACTTAGTTGTAAAGGAACAAACACAAGAATACAACTCAGATAATTTAAATAAATCTGTCAATGAAGAAACCTCTCTTGAAGAAAATGAACTTACACAAGCAGGAGAAGCATTAAAAAATATAAAATTTACTCCTCAAAATTGGGAAAAGCTTGTTCATATATTAAATGAAATTAAGGAGATAAGCGAAAATGAAAAACTAAGAGTTCCTGATCATGAAGAAATAAATGAAAAAATTATTCAAACAGAAAATAAAAATAATGAAGAAAAATCTTTTGAACAAAACGAACTTAAAAAAGAGCCTTTTGATTTTTCTAAAATTGAATATGGAAAAACAATTCTTCCGCCTTTTACAATTATGACAGACGGTAAATTAAAAAATATAGATAATGCCCTTGTCTTAGGTTATGACAATTCTTCACACACTTATTTACTTCAAAATGGAGAAAATAAAATTACTTTAGAGCGTAAAACATTAAATTCTATTTTGGAAAATAAAAGCTGTGAAGAAATAAATCAGACACAAAAAGAAAGTGGTAAAATCGAAAATGCACAAGGCAGGGCTATTGTTTTTGCAGATAAAGAACGTGGAATAAATGGAACTATTATTCCTGAATTTTCAATGATAACTTCAGGCGGTTTTATAGATTTTAAAAACTGTGTTGTAACAAAACATAGTGAAGCAGATAATTCATATACATTATATAACGGTGAACAGTTACTTGTTGTAGATAAAAAAACTTTTGCAGAACTTACATCAGAAGAACGTTTTAATAAAAAGTATGATGAAAATTCTACAATTTATGACAAAATGCTTGAACGTCAGTATGAAGATTATTTTAAAGTGCGTGAAAATACCAGTGCAAATTTTCTTCATAACCTTTCTGTCTATTCAAGAAAAGAAGCAAATTCTCCATGCGACGCAATAAATCTTGCAGGAATAATTGTTGGCAGAATGAATAAAACTGAAAGAGATAAAACAAAAATCATGCTTCAAAACTTATGTAAAAACGGACAGACAATAAATGAATTTATTGCTAATCATTATAATAATAGTGTAAAGCAGTTTCCTTTAAATGAGAATTACATAAAAAAATATCATTCAGAAAAAGAACTGCCACGCATTTTTAATGACACAATTTCTGATAATGGAGTTTATATTGATAATAATCCGCTCTTATTAAGAGGTGAAAAAAATTATAACCTAAAAATCGGAGATACTATTTCAAATATAAATATTTATAAAGATAAAATCTTTGGCTCAGGAAAAGAAAGGATTCATTTTGATGAATTAAAAATTGTTTCTTCTTCAAAAGATAAAAATTCAATTACACTTATGGATAAAAATAAATCTTTTTTTGAAGTGCCACAGGACAGTATTTTAAAAGAATATGCTGTTCAAAAAACAAGTGAACTTTTAAAAGAAGTAAAAAGACAAAGACAAAGTTCAATGGAAATTTCATATTAGATAAAAGTGCCACGTGGCATATCCTATGTTACCGCGGAGTTTATAAGGAGAAATAAAATGAATGACTGGATAGATATACCCGTTGTAGAAACAATGGAATATTTTGGCAGTGTTTTAGCAACTGCCAGTAAATGGGCTGGAAAATATGCTGCTCTCATCGGTTTAATTGGTTTACTTTGGTCAGCATTTAAACTTGTAAACTCAAGAATGACTGTAAAAGATTTATGGTGGGACACACTTTTTAAATGGGTAGGTTTTATACTTTTAATGTCGCTTTATCCGGCAATTACTGCAGGCTTTTCTAAAATTGCAAACGAAATAGGAATAAAGGCAGGTAATGGACAAAGCTCTATTGTTGAAAATTTAAAAACTTTAAGAAACACTTTATCTGAAGATATAAATACTCAGAAAGCATGGGCAAATGAACTTTCTGTAGAACTTAAAACACAGTTTAGCGACCTTGATATAAGTAATGTAAAATTTACAAATGAAGATATATATTCAGATTATCTTGATAAACTTGATGAAGAAATAGGAATGACAAAATGGAGTTCTAAGAAAAATAAAAAAGAAGCAAAGAAAATTGTTGATGAATACAGAAAAAAATCAAAAAGTACAAAAATGATTTCAGGTGCAACTTTACACGCAATTAAAAAAGTTTTAATAGAAGAAGAACTTGACGGAAGTGAAGGAGAAAATTTAACTAATTCTTATACGAAATTAAATATATGGCTTAAGGACGCAAATAATAATGATTCATATTATTTATCTCCGTCTGCAATACTTAGAATTGGACTTTTAAATGCACAGGTTATGTGGGAAAAAGAAAATACACGTTTTTATGTAAGAAGTGAAGACATTGATAATGATCCTGAATTAAACTGGTTTGAAAAACAAATGTCCCAGCTTGCATTAAGTTTTGGTCATATATGGGAAATGATCTTATGTTTATTCTGTTGTCTTACAATTATTATTTCATCGATATTCTGCATAATTCAATACACAATGACTATTTTGGAATATACGATAGTTGTCGGAATTGGAGCTTTATTTATTCCACTTGCTTTATTTGACGGAACGAAAGATATTCCAAAAAAACTTATACCCGTCTTTACAAGTTTTATGGTAAAAATGATAGTCATTACAATCTGTATGATTTTTGTTTTTTATCTTCAGATCGAAAATACAATCGATTGCATTGCAGATAATGGTGGAATGAACCTTGTAACCCTTGCGACAGTTTTCTTTAATAGTATTATTGCATTTATGCTTACACAAAACTCTCCAAAAATTGCACAAACAATTCTTACAGGACAACCTCAACTTTCTATGGGTGAATTTGTTGCTGGAGCTGGAACTGCCGGAGCTGTTGCTGGTGGTATGGCAAAAGCTGGTTCTGCTGTAACTAAGGCTGGAGCAAATACTGCAATAAATACTGCTGGTAATATTCATCGTGGAGTTCAGGAAGCAAAAAGTGCAGCTTCAAGTGCTTCTTCTGGAGCAAAAGATCTTGCAAAACAAAGTGGATTTTCTGATTCTCAGTCAAAAAGTATTGGAGCAAAAGCAGGTTTTTCAGCAGGAGTTAAAGGACTTGCTCACGGTATGATTGCAAAACCTGCAGGAGAAATGGCTAGCCGTATTAAAAATAAAGCAGGCGGTGCTATAAGTAATTATCTGCATTCTAAGAGTAATATTGTACCACCGGCAGTAAAAAAAACACTTGGCATGGGTGGCTCTTCAGGTGGCGAAGGTGGCGGAAATGGAAATAAAAATCCTTACGAAAATAAATCTGACGGAACTTACAAGGGAAGTTTTAAAGACGAAAACGGAACGAAAACAAATCTTACTGCAAAAGAATTTATGGATGAAAAAGGAAAACAAGGAAGAGAAGAAGGTGCAAAGATTGGAAGTAATACAGCTATAAATGCAGTTATGAAAGCAGAAGCAAAAAGAGAAAAAGAAAATAAAAAACTGGGAGATAATTTAAGTGGAAACAAAAGACAAAGTGGACAATCTTAAAAATGATATTGTAATTTATACATAAAAATATTAGAATGAATACAACTTAAAATAATTCTACTCGCCCAAAGGAATTATTTTGAATGATAAAGAAGAATTTTCTCGCACAGATCCTGACGCTCATCACAAAGTTTACTGGCTTGCAGTTTTAAATTGGGTTGTTCCGATTTTCTGTATAATCATAAGTCTTTTTATAACTACTCAAAAATTTGCTCCCTTGATGAATTATGATGAAGCAGTTATAGGTAAACCTTTATTTTCTTTAAGAAGTGGTTACAGAATTTATAATCCGCTTATATTTCTTTTAGGAATGTTTAAATATGCATTTAATGATATTTATTCCTATTATTTTTTTCAGGCAATTCCTCCAACTTTTATTGGACTTGTTCTTGCAGTTTTAATTTTTGTAATTACAAGTATTTTTGTTTCTTCACATCAAAAAAATCAGCATATACACGGTACAAGTCGTTGGGCAACTGTAAAAGATTTAAAAAATTTTGGTATGCTTCAACAATATGGTGTTGTTTGCGGAGAACTTGCAGGTGCAAATGTCGGCTATCATGTAGACGCAGAAAAAGCAAGTCTTACTCTTAATTTAAGAAAAAATCCTCTTACACAGCAAGTTCATATTGCTCCACTTATATGTCATTCAGGAAGAACAAATACATGGATGATTGCTCCTACAAGAAGCGGTAAAGGTGTTTCAACAGTTATTCCTACTTGTATAAATTATGGTGTACCATATTGGGATAAAGATAAAAAAACTGGAAAAAAAATAATTAAAGGTCGTGGCTCAATGGTTATTTTTGATCCTAAGGGAGAAAACTATGAAGCAACTGCTGGTTGGCGAAGTAAATTTTCTACCTGTATACCATTTAGACCTTTGGACGCAGACGGAAAAACCGCACATTATAATCCTATACACGAAATTCCTGACAGTACAAGTGAAGCATTTTCGTGGGCGGACATGATTGCAGAAATTTTCTTTGGTGCAGAAAATGCAAAAGCAGCAAGTGACGGAGCAACACAATATTTTAACAATACAGCAAGAGATATTTTTGCAGGTGTTGTAATGCATGTTAGATTTTCTAAAAAAATAAAATGGGAAGACAAAAATTTATCTAAAGTTCTTGATATATTTTCTCAGGCAAGTACAGAAGGAGAAGAGAAAAAACAAGGTAGTGGGGAAGAAGGAGATGAAAACTGCGGAGCAAAAATGCTTCGTGAAATGCGTGAAGAAAAAGTTCACGTTCATGACAACATGGAAGAAGCAGATGAAATTCATAAACTGATTGTAAAAGCAGCAAACAGAAGTGAAACACAAACGCCAAAAGAAAGAGCTTCAACTTATTCAACTGTATTTAGTAAGATAAGTCTTTTTCAAGATCCTCTTTTAGCAGGAGCTACAGCATTTTCCGATTTTTCAGTTGATGACTTTATCGAAGGCAAAAATGGAATAAGTCTTTATCTAATTGTTCCTTATAATCATATAAAACGAATAAGTCCGGTTTTTAGAATGATTATTACTTTTATGATTAAAAAATTTTCAAGCGGAACTACAAATGCAAATTCTGTAAAATTAAAAATACCATGTCTTTTTTTACTAGACGAATTTCCAGTCTTAGGCTACTTTCCTGATATTGCACTTAATGCAGGAATTTTAGCAGGATATGGAGTTACTTTTTTTATTGTAAGTCAGTCATTAAATCAAATTGTAGATGTCTATGGAGAAAATCATCCTTTTCTTGATCACTGTAAGACAATTATTTTATATGCTCCGGGAAATTTAAAAGACGCAAGACAGTTTTCAGAAACTATAGGTAATCGTTCAGTCTTGTTAGATAATATTTCTTCAAGCGGAACTAAGTATCAAGTCGGCTGGAATAATATTTCAAGAAGTTCACAGGAAACTCAAGTAAGTCTTATTAGTGCAGATGAACTTATGAAACTTGAATTTAACAGGGCAATTATTTTTAATCAGGGAATGCCACCTTATAAGGGTAAAAAAGTTGTTTATTATGAAGATCCTAGATTTAAAAATAAAACTTTTATAAAAGTTCCTGATATGCAGAAAATTAAAGACATGATGAAAAAACTTCCAAGCCATAGAAAAAAATATTTTAAAATAAATGACTTAGAAAAATCTTTGGAAAATACAGAGAAAAAAATTGAAGGTGTTGAAGTAAAAAAAATTATACCAAATGATTTTAATATTTTTCTTCAGTAAAAAATCTTAAGACAAAGTATTTTAAGGAAATGTAAGAATGATAAAAAATAATAAAAAAGAAGAAGACGTAAAATATCAGGAAATAACTCAAGTTCGCCTTACAGATAAGCAAAAAAAAGTTCTTATTGCAAAAGCTATGGAACAAAATACAAGTGTAAGTGAACTTATAAGACAGGGAATTACAAATTACATTAATCGTGATTTAAGCGACAGTGAAATTATTCATTCTTCTCTTGTCGAAAACAGTCGTAAAATAAAATACCTTGAAAATAAAGTTGAATTACTTGCACTTATTATAATGCAACAGACAAAATATCTTATGAAGGTAATGCCACAAAAACAAATAAATATAGATTCACTTGTTGAACTTGAATATAAAAAATTTATGGAAGAATGTACAAAGATTTTAAAAACAAATCACAGTGGTGTTTTGGAAAGCATGATCTTAGATTTATATGAACAGGGTGAGAAAAAATAAACATGACGGGACTTGACGGTTTTGGACAGCAGGTAAAGCAGGATAAATGGATAAGAAATCTTTTAGATGATATGAACCGTATTATACCTTATCTTGAAAATCCTAAAGTAACTGATATTGCAATAGGTATGGGTGGTCAACTGATTGTTGAAGGTATTGGAATGGAAAAAAACTTTACTGGCATTTTTTTTACAGATGAAGAAATCTCAAGAATAATTTATGCAAGTGCTGCAATTTTAGGTGTAAACATAGATCCATTAAATCCTGTAGTTGAAGGAGTTTTACCACTTCCAAAATGGAAGATACGTATAGAAGGACTTTTACCGCCTAGAGCTTCTTCAAATCCAATGTACGTAATCCGTCGACCAAGCGACAGTGTATTCAGTCTTGAAAGTTATCTTGAAGAAAAGCGAATGACACAGGAACAATATAATTTAATTGTTCGTCATATTGAAAAACGGAGCAATATTGTTGTTGGCGGAGAAACAGGAAGTGGAAAGACAACTTTATTAAATGCGATTATTGATAAGATGATTGAGTTTACTCCTGATGACAGATTTTATATTGTCGAAGACGCAAGCGAAATTAAATGTCATGCAAAAGATGTTTTTAATATATGGGCTAGCGGTAAAGATTGTCTTTATGCTGTAGGTGCTGCTTTAAGATGTAATGTTTCAAGAATTATTTTTGGAGAGCTCCGTTATGGAGATGTTTCTAATGAACTTTTAAAAGCGTGGAATTCTGGACATACAGGCGGAATTACAACTGTTCATGCAAACTCTGCACTGACTATGATTTCAAGAATAAGGGATTTACTTAGAGAAGTTATACCCGGAGAACTTCCGGATGTAGCTCAATCGGTGCAACTTTTAGTACACATGATTCCAACTAAAAATGGCCCGATTGTAAATGAAGTTGTAGAAACTCAGGTAAAAAAAGATTCTACCTTTTTGGAAGAATTAGAAAATAATGGTTTTATTTAAAGGAGGTAAGATAAAAAATAAGTAAAATAAAAATTATTTTTGCGGTATCAAAATGAATAAATATGAAAAGACGAATAAAAATATTACCGTATGGGCGAAAGTGAAAAATCATGTAAAGACGAAAAACTAATCTGTTAATCAAGGAGCATAAATATGAAAACAGATAATGTTTTAAAAAACAAAGTTATGGAAAATAAAAAAAGTATTACTTCAAAAATAAAAACAACTTTATGTTCAAAAAATTTTATTTTATTCTGTACAGTTTTATTTATTGCAATAAGTCCTACTTTTGCAGACGGAGAATCTATTGACGCATTAGATACTTGGGGTGAAAAAATATTAAGTCTTTTTACTTCAAGTTGGATTAAAGTTTTACTTTTAGTTGCACTTGTTGTAGAAGCAATAGGTATGGTTGTTGCAGGACAAAATGGAGGTGGTGGAGCAATTATAAAAAAGTTTGCACCGTGGATTATCGGTACACTTATTATTTTGTGTGCTTCTGGAATTGTAGGATATTTTGTAGGCGATCTAGAATTTACTGTTTCAATGACTTCTCCTCTTACTCAGAGTGCAACACTTGTATAAAAATAAAGGACTGTGCATTTTCGTGCATAGTCCTTTTCCTTACTTTTGTTTTTATAAGGAGAAGCAGAAATTATGAGTTCACTTTATGAATATTCAAGTCCAGTTCATCGAGTTTTACTTGAACCTAATCAACTTATGAAAATAGGCGTAATGCCTGCAATGATTATTTTAATTTTAACAATAGTTTTAATGAATATCGTAAGTATATGGTGCTGTTTTATCGGAATAATTCTTTATGTAATTGCAAGACTTTTATGTAAAAATGATCCTTACATGCTTACAATTCTTTTTGAACGTTTAACTCAGCCAACTATATGGAGAGCATAAATGAACATACCTTTTTTTGATTTTAGTAAAGTTTCAAAAGAAGCTTCAAATCAGCTTAAATACATTTTGCCTTACTCATTTATTATTTCACCTAGTATATGTCTTTTAAAAAACGGTGCAATAATGACAACTTATCAGGTTGAATATCCAGATCTTGAAT
>CAZALL010000065.1:0-9263 GCA_964485955.1 uncultured Treponema sp.
CATCCAATTTGTCTAAATTTTTTGTATTTCCGTGAATGTCACTTATGCAAAGAATTTTCATTTTTGTCTTACCTTCCTTAATATTTTATTTTGAAGAACAGATTCTAAATCCAAAATAATTATAATGTTCATTAGGATCGTATGAATAACGGTCACCTGTATAAATAAAAGGAGTATATTGAGACCACGAACCACCACGGCTTATTCTAGAAAAACCTGTTTTAGGTCCGTAATATGATTCTCCTGTTTTTACATTTTCATAATTTGCTTCCCAGTCCCAGCAGAACTCAAGAACATTTCCGCACATGTCAAAAAGTCCGCATGCATTAGGATTTCCATCTCCAGAAAGTAAGGCAGTATCTTTAGAAAATGGAGAACCGCAAGTTGCAACTCTTTTACTTTCCTTTGTATTTTCAAAATACCAGGCTAAATCTCCTTCTGGAATATTTTTATCCGTAAAACCTTTTTTATTTACCTGACCGCTTACACTGTCCCCGTTTTGAAAAGAAGATGATGTTTTTCTTGCAGCATATTCCCATTCGCTTTCTGTAGGAAGTCTGTACCCATCTGCTTCCCAGTCACATTCTGCTAAGTCACAAAAAGCAGTGTTAGAAGAATCACGGAGAACTTTTTTCTGATAAGTATAGCATGGCTTTTTTCCGTAAAGTTCACTCAATGCATTACACCAAACTATTGCGTCATACCAGCTGATTTCTGTAACAGGCTGCAAGGAGTTCTCACTTGAAGGAGCCTTACCCCTTCTACCCATGGAACCTTCCTGACCTGGATTTGCAAAGACATAACCTTTTTTTTCTGCCTGACATTTTACGGCATACCAGAGTTCGTATGTTGTTTCGTAACGATTTATTGAAAAATTTTTTACATAGCGTTTTGCTGTATAAGACTGACAGTCTTCTCCAATCGTATATGTGTCAAATAAATTTCCGTCATTTACAAACTGAACCATATCAATATTTTTAAATAAGGCAGAACGTTTTGAAAGAGGATTATTTTGTTTTTCTTTCTGTAGACTGTCAAAGGACTTTATAAATTCTTCATCTTCACCCTGCCCCTGTCCTCTGTAAGTAAAAGAAGGAACTTGTGCAAAAAGCGGTGACAGCAAAAGAAAAATATTTACAGCAAATAAAGTACGTTTCATTTTTTACCTCCCTTTTTCTTTGACTGCATTTCTGCCAGTTTATCCTGTTTTTTTATAAAGCGTTTTTGTTTTCGTTCAGCCTTTAATTTTTTAAAGTCTTTAATTGTTTTTCTCTGGGAACTTGTACTACCCATAAAAAAGAAGTAGCCTGCAACGACAGAACCAACACAAAGTAAACTTATTACAATAACTCCCCACCAGGTCTGATCACTCATATTGCCCCAAGGAAGCCTTACATTCATTCCAAAGAAACTTGTAATAAAAGTAGGAATCATCATTACAAGAGAAATAAGAGTCATACGCTTCATTACAATGTTCAAATTATTTGATAAGACAGCACCAAAAGCATCATTCATCTGACTCATAATGTTTGAGTAAGTATCTGCCATTTCCATAGCCTGACGGTTATCAATTTCTACGTCATCCAGCCAGTCCTGATCTTCTTCGTCCAGTTTAAGTATTTTTGTTTTACGAAGTTTTTCAAGAAGTAGCTGATTGCTTTTAAGAGAAGTTGCAAAGTAAACTAGTGATTTTTGAATGCTCAAAAGCTGAATAAACTCATTATTTTCTACAGCCTTGAACATTTCATTTTGAATGGTAGTTGCCCTTCTGTTAAGTTCCTTAAGGTAACGCAAAAAAGTTGTATCCGATCTCGCAAGTACTCTAATTATAAAAGCAGGAAAGTCATTTAAAGAAAGTTCACTGACCCTGTTTGCCGCAAAATCATGAAGAACATCACTGTCTGTCCAGCAGATTGTAATAATAGTTCTACCCTTTATAATAATTCCGACTGGAGTTGTAAAATAACTTATATCTGCATTTGGCTGAAAAACAGGCAGTTTTATAATTGTAAGAGTCCAACCCGCATCTTCGTTTCGTTCAATACGCGAAAGTTCGTCCGGATCCAAAATATCAAGCATGTAATCCTGTTCAATATTATAAGTTTCCTGCAAAAATGCAATGTCATCACGGGTAACGTTTCTTGCGTCAACCCAAATGCTGCGTCGCATATCAAGTTCATCTTTGTCTGTTTTTACAAGCTTGTTGTTTTCCTGCTGCCAGTATGTAATCATAGTCGCCTTCCTATGAAAGCAGTCACAGAAAATATTTTATATACTGAATGAATTATATTTTTATGACTGCAGAGAGATTTAATTTAGTTAAACGTTGGGGTATCGCCGATCCACTGTCCATAAATTACCTCCTGCAGAATGATATGTAAGTATTGAATAATATCATAAAAAACTCAAAAAATTCAATAAAATCTAAAAATTTTACAAAAAATTTATTTTAAACATGTAAATTCTTTCAATTTTTTTTGAATAAATAATAGAGGTATTTTTATGAAAAAAGATATTTTTTTAACTGGACTGATGATTATTTACTGTCTTGCACTTACATGTGCTATTGCAGACGAAAATATTAATTTTTACAAAAACTCTTCTGCGGTAAAAAAACAGATCGAACTTTATTCAAATGCACTGGAAGATTATAAAAAAGACTGCGGCCAACTTCCTTTTACTTACCAGGGACTTGAAGCTTTATGGCAAAAGCCAATTTTATATCCAATTCCGCAAAACTGGAAGGGACCTTATATTAGTGAAGAAATACAAGCTGACCCCTGGGGAGGAGATTATGTTTACAACAACAGCGGAAAATCTTTCTGCATAATGTGCCTTGGACGCGACCGGCAGAGAGGCGGTTTTGGCTGTGACAAAGATTTTCTTCTTACAAAAAGTGTATTTTAAAATCAGTAAGATTTTTTTTCTTCGAGTTTAAAAGCTTCCACAAGTTCTTTTCTAAAACTGATAAAGTTATATTTTTTTGAAAGTTCTGCTGCAACATTTCCAATACTGTCGCCACTTGAAGCATATGCACTTTCATAGTCAGCTGCAAATTGTTCAAACGAAATTAACTGAACATTTGACTCATCATTTTCATCTATAAGAGATTTTATGTCACTAATAATCCAACGATTCTTTTTCCAGGTAAGTGTTAAAAGATCTTTATTTTTTTCAACTCTAAGATAAAGCGGAGCCTGTGTTGTAATAAAATAATAGCTTACCGTAACAAAAGTTTCTTCTCCTTCAATAAAAGCACTGCCATCTTCTTTTGTAACAGTCTGAGGCTTATTTATTTTAAGTGGGGGTTGGGCATAAAGATTACCCTCTTTTGAGTCAACAACAAATTGTGAAATTCCAAATATTCTGTATGTACACTGATTATTCTTAAAAAGCCATGTTGCAGGACTTACAGTAATATTTTCTGTATTAAGAAGGGCACGTTGTTTTATGTTTACATAAAAATTATTTATATAATATTCAAGAGCCTCGCTAGCCTGTCCCCTGGCAATATTTCTTGTAATCATTGTATTCATGTCATTAATTGCACTGTAGTAAACTTCAACTGTCTGTCTTGCAGTAAGTCCCTGCGATGTAGGATTATTAAGAGAATCTTTTACTGCAAAATGAACTGTAATTGCTATTAAAACAAATGCAATGACACAAATAAAAATTTTTACATTATTACGTCTAAACCATCTGCTGCGTTTTATTTTTTTTGAACGCTCCTTTTGTTTTTTTTCGCGAAGGACATTAAATTCTTCAAGTGAAATATCTGCTTTTCTTTCAACCTTTAAAAGTTTTTTTGTGCAAGAAGATGCATTTTGTTCAAGCCCAAGTTCTGAATATAATTCACTTAAAGGAAATTTTCCTTCACACTCTTTTGTTTCTTTTTCTTCAATTTTATTCTGCCTGTTTACAATTTTCTGAATTATTGCATGACTTATTTTTTCCCTTAAGTTTGCCTTCTTGTCCTGAAGGGGTTTTTCATGAGCGACAGCAATTGGTTTTCTAGAAAGAAGAGTATCTATAAAATGAGCAAGTTTTTTATTTATTCCGTAAATTTCTTCTTCAAGATGCAAAAAATTTGAATCAAGCATGTCTTCATATTTTTTAACAGAATCTTCGTCTTCAAAAGGAAAGTGACCGGTCAATGCACGATAAGCTGCAACAGCCTGTGTATACCTTAAGGCTTTTTTTAAAGTAAGTGAACGGAACAAATAATAACCGCTGTTTTCCCTGTAAAACGCCTGTCCCATTACGCTTGAAGCAGAGTCAAATATTTCCTGAGGTAAATAAAGTACTTTTGTAAAATCTAAAGAAAAATAAATTCCGCCTCCGCCATTATTTGGAATTTTTATTTTCTGCTTAAAAGCTTCTTCTGTTGAAGCAATAAATCTTACTGTTCCAAGATAAGCTTTTATTTTATCTTCTTCACTAGAAGAATTTTTTTCTGCATCAAAAAGATTTTTTAGTGTTGTACCTTCAAAGCCCGGACCGCAAAAAAGAACTGTATCCTGAGTTTTCTTAATATCTTCCTGATTTTCTGTTACTAAAGACCTGCATATAGTTGATGTAAAATGCCATACACTAAACGTCCACTTATTTTCTCTTAATTCTGCAAGTAAACCTTTTTCATTAAGGCGTTCTGCAGACAATGTTCTTGCAAAAGAATTTTCCGTGAGATTTGTATCAAGATAAATATTTGAGTTTTTAAAAAATACAATATTTTTATTCATTTTATAAATATACGAAAAATAACTTTTATCCTCAAGACTTTTTGCCTGCATGTCATCAATTTATAAAGCACATTAGCGATTTTTTTTTACAAATTATGGTCTATTTTTTTACTGTACTTGTGGAATAAATCTCCATTTTTCTATATAATCATCTTGATTTTTTAAATCAAGGGGTTCCTATGGACAGCACAGAAATTTTAAAGCGTGCAAAAGAATATATAGCAGAAGAAAAAGATGAATCATTTAGCAAAGAAGTAGAAGAACTTATTGCAAAAAATGACACAAAAGAACTTGAAGACCGTTTTTATCAGAGTCTTGAATTTGGTACTGCAGGTCTTCGCGGTGTAATGGGTGGCGGAACAAACCGCATGAACACATTAAACGTCGGCAAGGCAACTCAGGGTCTTGCAAATTACATCATCAAGGCATTTCCTAAAGAAGCCAAAGCAGGAACTTTAAGTGCCGCAATTGCATATGATTCAAGACACAATCATGATAAATTTTCAAAAATTACAGCAAGAGTTTTTGCTGCAAACGGAATTAAAGCATATCTTTTTACAGGCATGCGTCCTACTCCGGAGTTAAGTTTTGCAATCCGCGAATTTGGCTGCCAGACAGGTGTTGTTGTAACAGCAAGTCACAATCCTCCAGCATACAACGGATACAAGGCTTACTGGAATGACGGAGCTCAGGTTATTGAACCTCATGATACAGGCATTATTGACGAAGTTAATGCAGTAAAAGAATACAAAGATACAGATTTTGACCAGGCCGTAAAAGAAGGTAAAATCGTTCTTATAGACAAAGAAATTGACGACAAATACCAGGCAATGATTAAAGCTGAACTTTACCGTCCTGAACTTATAAAAGAAAAGGCATCTTCAGTTAAAATTATATACACACCTCTCCACGGAACAGGTGCAATGCATGTAGAAAGAGTACTTGGTGACCTTGGATTAAACGTAATTACAGTTCCAGAACAACGTGAAGGTAACGGCGACTTTCCTACAGTTGAAAAACCTAATCCAGAAGAAGCTCCAGCCCTTAAAATGGCAGTTGAACTTGCAAAAAAAGAAAAAGCAGACGTTGTAATGGCAACAGACCCTGACGCAGACCGCTTTGGAACAGCCTTTCCTGATAAAGACGGAAACTTTGTTTTAGTAAACGGAAACCAGATGGGAGCCTTACTTGCAGACTATGTTTTCCTGAGCAAAAAAGAATTTAATAAAATGCCTGCAAACCCAGTTTGTGTACGTTCAATTGTAACAAGTACCTTTGTAGATAAAGTAGCAGAAGAATACGGCGTAAAACTTACTGAATGTCTTACAGGCTTTAAGTGGATTGCAAATGAAGAAAACAAAATGGAAGAAAGCGGTAAGGAACACTATGTTTTTGGTATGGAAGAAAGCTACGGTTACCTTATAGAAACTGCTGTCCGTGATAAAGACGGTGTAAGTGCTGCAGCCCTTTGTGCAGAAATGACTCTTTACTGGGCAAGCAAAGGAAAATCTCTTCTTGACCGACTTAATGACATGTACAAAAAATACGGTTACTTTGAAGACCGCTCAATTAACAAATACTTCCCAGGAATTTCTGGTCCAGGCATCATGAACGGAATTATGACAAAACTCCGTACAGAAGGATTAAAAACTTTAGGCGGTAAAAAAGTTCTTAAAATACGCGACATAAAAGAACAAGTCCAGTTTGATCCAGCAAATCCAGGAGCAAAAGAAAAACTTCCTTTCCCAAAGAGTAATGTACTTCAGTTCTTCCTTGAAGGTGGCTCCGTTGTAAGTGCACGTCCTAGCGGAACTGAACCAAAAATCAAATTCTACATAAATACAAATGTTCCTGTTAAAGACCAGAGTGAACTCTCTCTTGCAGATGCAAAACAGGAAGCTTCTGCTTTGTGCAACAAGATTAATGATGAAATAATGGCAATTCTTGATGCAGCAAAATAAAAATGCCCTCCACCTTTACAGAGACTTTAGAAAACTAAAAATGCTCTTAGAAGGTGGAGCAGTATTTTGTGCCTTTGATACAGAAACAACCGGACTTCATGCATCAAGCGACTTCTTAATTGAACTTGGTGCATGTAAGTTTAACAAAGACGGTATAATTTCGACATTTAATCAGCTTATTAAACCGCCTGTTTTAATTCCAGAACTTGTAACTTCAATTACAAACATTTCTGATAAAACAGTAGAAAACTCTCCCACAGAAGATAAAGTCTTACCGCATTTCTTAAATTTTATCCAAGGAACATATTTAATTGCCCACAATGCACCTTTTGACCTTTACTTTGTAAACACAGCATTAGAAAGATTGTCTTACAGTCCGCTTAAAAACCAGACAATTGATACCCTGCCCTTAAGCCGCTGGGTCTACCCAAAATTTGGAAAATACAAACTACAATTTCTTGCTCAAAAATTAAATATAAACGTAGAAAATGCCCACCGCGCAAGTGACGATGCCCGTGTCTGCATGGAAGTCTTTTTACACTGCGTAAAAGACACAGACCATCTCCAGAAAAAAAATCCAATTAAATAAAAATTTAACATCTCAAAAGCAAAGAGCCTTCAAGATGCCTTATAAAAAGTTTAGTTCTTTCTACAAATTATAATCTAATAGAAACACCAAATTCAAGACTTGTAAAAATAAGGTTATTTAATGTTCCCCAGATATCTGTTCCTGCAGGTGTCCATGCAAAGTTATCAAACTGGCTTAAAATATTGTAAGAGAAATCTACAAGTACATTTTTTGCAACATCTACAGAGAAACCAGAATTAAAGCTGATGGATGTATCTGCACCGTTTCCATTAAATGCAAAAGTAGTAGACTTTACTGTTTGAGTTACATTTCCGCTGTCAGTTTCACGAGTTAAAGTCTTTGTTGTTTGCCATGACAATGTAGGAAGATCAAGAGATGTACCTACGTTAAATGTTACAGGCTTTGCAATTTTAACCTGTGCACCAGCTTCAATCATAGGATAAATAACAAAACTTCCTTTAAGTATTCTTGTAGCTGTATATACTGTAGTATCACCTGTTGTTACAGTATTTGCTTCCCCATTTCCGTTAAACATTAATCCTAATGAACCTTTTACACCAAGTTTAAAACCTTCAACTTCATATTTTGTAGTCCAGTTTGGAATAAAACCAATATCATATTCATAAGCACCCTTACTTATATTTGTACTTGTTGTAGTAGAATCCTTTTTATCTGGAATAATTGAAAATTCTGTACCTGCAATAAGACCTGCAGTATTTGTCAATCCCTTACCAGAATAAAGTTCCCAGCTACTATCAGAAGTCAGAAGAATATTATATTCACTGTCAGCATTTTCTGTAGTAACTGTACCAGCTGTAGCACCTGATGATATTTTTGAATAAGAATAGTCATAATCTGTAACAGGATTAATATCAAAACTAAATGTCTGATCAAAAGCCTTGCCCAAAAGATTTGTATTCATACCAAAAGAAAGACCTGTAGAAATATTAAAATCTTTATTTACATTCTTAGTTTCTGTAGTTGAACTTGAAGAAGATGAACTTGTTGAAGTACCACTATTAGGGCTAAAATAAGCACTTACTGCCATGTTTCCAAAACCAAACAATGCTTTTAATGTATAATCATTAAAAGTATATGTAGAAGAATTACTTTTTGCAGTATCTGAAGAAGTTTCAGTTTTTGTAGATGTTGAAGTTAATGCATCAAAAACACCACCAAGATAAAGCCCCATGTAAAAAGGCTTAAACTGCTTTGCAAAACCAAAACCATCAGCATCTGCCATTATAAAAGCATTAGAAGCTTTTACAGAAGACCAGCCTGTAACGCTCATAAAATTGTCAATATCTGTACTAAATAAGCCAGATGTAGATTCACTTGTTTTTGATGTCTGACCAAAAGCAAGTCCCATTGTCATTGATGCACACAAAGATGCAAGTACCAACTTTTTTGAAAGTTTCATATAAACTCCTATTATGAATTTTTTGTTATTTGTAATATAGAATTATTAAAAATAAGTGTCAATATGAGTCAAAAATTACTTTTTATCCGCGAGGTGCTTTTGCTGGGTCTATAGGACTGGATTTTTGAAAAACCATAAGTGTAATCTGTGAAGTATTTTTAATAGTATCCCTGCCCGCACTGCCTATTACATCGCCAAAAACAAGATACTGTCCTTTACTTACCTTTATTGAACCAAGTCCGCAGTAAGCATAGATATGACCTGTCTTTGACTGAACAAATACAACCTGCCCATAACCACGATAATTTCCGCAGTACATTACAGTACCAGCACGTATTGCAGTAACCTCTTCATTTGCAGATGCACTAAGCTGAACTCCGCTTACCTTGCCTTTTATATAAGTAACTGAAGGATTTTTTACAGGCCAAGTAAGACTTGAATCTCCTTTTTTTTCACTGTAATTTCTAGGATCAGAAGCTTGCAAGTCAGGAAGTTTTGCATTTTTTGTATCAATTATTGTTGCAGGAATTTTTAATTTCTGCCCTGTTTTAAGA
>CAZALL010000066.1:0-9254 GCA_964485955.1 uncultured Treponema sp.
AGCGCATCTGGTTTGGGACCAGAGGGTCGCAGGTTCAAATCCTGTCATCCCGACTACAACAATGCCGAAAGGTTTTATCAACTGGAGGATTAGCTCAGCTGGTACGAGCGTCTGGTTTACACCCAGAATGTCGGGGGTTCGATCCCCTCATCCTCCACTAAAGTCAGCTCTAGTCTGGCTTTTTTTTTGCCCTAGAAGTCGATTTTAAGTGCAAGTCCTAAAACAGAATTATCTGCTGGAATAAAAATAGGGTTAAGCGAAACATTTTCTATATTATCATTTAAATTAAGGGCATCTTTTAAAGCTGAATCAAATTTTGTTTTATATTTTTGAGGCCATGCCAGACTTATAAGTCTTGAAGTAAGCATTAGTGTAAAACCAGATGCAGCTAAAATTCCGCAGACTGGGTAAATTTTAGGACACAGCCATGTCCACTGATCAATATCCTGACCTGCTAAAATTTTTACAGGGATAAAAATAAAATTCCATAAAAAATCCCAGGTGATCATAAAAATTGCAACTGTACTTCCTCCATAAAAGGCAAGTGAACCAATGCCGTCAATAATTGCGTGTGGTAAAAATGCATTATAATCTCCCTGATCAAGTGAACCAAGTCCATAGCCTTTTTTTAAGTTTTCGCTTTTTGCCTGTTTTGCATCACTTTGTCTTTTTTCAAAAAGCTCTAATCTTGATTCTTCTGAAAGATTTTTAGAAAGTTCTTTTATTTTGATCTGATTTTTAAATAAACCGTTTACAATTAAAAAATTGATTGTGTCGTATAGGTCATCATCGTCCGTTGATGAAGGAATGTGATCTTGTGTAAAAATAAGCTCATCTTCATTTAAAACATCAGAAGAAGTGTCTGCTTTTTGAGCAAATGTAAAGCTTGCTGTAAAGAAAAATAAAGTAAGGCTTAGAAATAAAAACTTTTTCATATAATCTCCCTTGATAAAAGTTTAAATGTTAAAATTCTGTTATAACTTTAATCTTGGTAAGTATTGATGAAAAAACTTTATTTGTCAATGTAAAAATTAGAGCTAGTGACTGTCTTGATAATTTTTATTTTTGCATTTCTCTGGCACGCTTTATAAGAATATTCAGGCTGTCTCCGGGATTAAGTGCTGTAGAGCCGATTTTTACTTTAAGTTCATAATGCTGAAGTTTTTGTTCATTATACTCATGAAAGTTTTTAAGAAGATTTTCTTTTATTGTGTCAGAATCGTAATGGTCATTTACTTTAGTCGTACAGATAAACTCATTTATGCTGTATCGAGCTATAAAGCTATCTTCTACTGCAAGTGTTTTTATAAGAATTTTTGAAAGTGCCTTAAGTGCTTTGTCTCCCTCAAGGTGACCGTATTTTTTATTTATTGCAGAAAGTTCATCAAGTTTAAAAATAATGAATATTCTTGTGTCGTCGCTAGGATAACTTGTAATGTTGTTTATATATTTTTCTGCCTGAATTGAATTATTTATTCCTGTAAGAGGATCTGTTGTAATTTGAGTAAAGCGCAATTCTGTGTAGACAAAAAGAAAGGCTATTGTTATTGCTACCCAGGTTACTACTATACCTGAAAGAATGTATGTAATAATTCCGGCTGCAAGAGGAAATATAATAAATGAACAGATGATTGTATTTCTTGTTCTTAAATTTTGTGCTTTTTGTGTAATGCATGCTATGAGTGCAATAATGGCTGCCAGGGTAAAGTAGGCATATACTACGAGCTGCCAGATGATGTAATAATTTCCATGCTGATAGGTGTTTGTTGCCTTGTCCATATAAAATATGATTGCAAATTTAGGTGATAGAATACAGCATATTGCAAGAAATAAAGCTGGTATGATAGCGATAATTTGTACTAGACGTGAAAGAACTACTTCCGGGTAACAGCTTACAACTACAAATGACAGCCAGAGAAGTGCAATAAATCCTGAAAGTGAAAGATAGAATGCATTTAAAATATTATTAATTATAAACATTTCTTGTCCCGGAAGACCGTCAAGAAAACTGTATACTGTATCCATAAAAATAATTATGAATGTTGAAGCAATACAACCTAAAAAAATTAAATTTTCTGTAGAACGGTATTTATCGCGAAGTAATTTTATAAAGAGCCATAAAAGAATTACAAGACTGGTCAACTGTAACTGCAAAAAGTAGTATTGTGCAAATTTTAGATAAGTATGTGACAAAGTATGCTCCTAAAAAAAATTAGTCTTCCATAGGATTCTCTATGTCGGTAGTGAACAAAAAGAGATCCTGGATTTTAAGGCTGTAAGTTGAATTTAATTCTCTCTTTGTTTTTTCTTCACTGACTAATTTTACATCAAAGGCGTATTTTACAGGAACAAAACCTTCTTTTTTTATTTCTATAATAAAATGAAAATTTTTAGCTTCTCCTGCTTTATCAGAAAAAACAGGGCTTGGCCAGAATGTATATGTTCCTTTTGTTGCACAATAAGTTTTTACAGGGTTTTGCCATGATGCATCCATCATTTTTACATCTCCATCTGTTGTTTTTAAACTTACAGTTGCATCAGGGAGGCGTTCAAATGTAGAACCGTCAAATACTGTTCCTACAAATGTTGGAAAGTTGAATGCAGGTTTGTTTTCATCTTTTATTGAAGTATGATTTGTGTTGTGATAAGGGCGCTTTAGTGAACTGACAAGACGCATTCCTTCAAGGGCAAGGGCATCAAGATCTGCTTTAAGCTGAGTGTCGTGCAAGGCCTGTGCATTATGAGTTGCACCTCTTCCTCCAGCAACGTATTTAGGAGGTATTCTGTTTAAAACGTAATTCATTGTGTCCATTCTGCAGTTTTCACAGTCACAGGTAAGCCAGGGTGTATTTAATTCTTTTGCCTGGTCATAAAGTTCTTTTACGCGGGCTATAACCTGTTCTTCCATGATGTTGTGCAGTTGAATCATCTTTTACCTCAATTGTGTAATTTTTTAAAGCGTCAAAATATTATAATGTCTTTTTTAACTCAAGGCAAATAACACTATGTTTTTATTTTACAAGGCAGTTTAAATGACTGTTAAATTGTGTTATAATGCATCGCAATGAAGGTTTTTAAAATCAAAAAAAGTTTATTTTTTCTCGGTATTTTTTTATTTCTCTTTATTTTTGTATCGTGTTCTAATGTTACATTTGGAAATGGTGTTTATGATCAGGTAACCTTGCGTGCTTCAACAGAAGAACTTGATTTAAAAACAGAGTGGACTCAGTTACTTGAAGCAACAAGACTTACTGATAATATAGAAAAAGCTGATGGCCTTTCAGATAAACTTGATGCATCAATTTCGATTGTTTTTGCTTCCGGTAAGGAAGAAAATTATAATCCTGTCTATCCTTGTGTTGAAGGTTTTTCTGTAATTGATACTTCTTTACTTTCTGATGAAGCAAAATCTATAGTAAATGGTTTTTGCATGGCTGTTATAAAAAATGAAGGTATGGAAACTTATATGGCAAAAAAAAGCCTTTATTCGCTTTTGATTTTTTTATATGACATTGAAAGCCAGAAGTCTATGGAAAATACAAGAGGGCCTTTGTTTTCTGATTATTTACTCGGGCAGCCATTTGACAGTGATGAAATTATACAGTGTCCTGTAAGATTTTTTTATACAGAAAATTATTCTGTGACTTCTGATAAAAATTCTGAAGAAAATAAAAATAAAAAAGATGATTTAATTAATACAGGTTTTTACTATAAGCGTCATGCAGATATAAACCTTTATCTTGTAAAGGAAGGTTTGGAATATAAAATCAGTCAGATTGAACTGCGATAGTTTAGCTCTGAGGGGGATTTATGGCAGAAGAAAAAGAATTAACTGGAATTGAAAGAGAATTAGTTCTTCAGTATTTAAGGGATGATAATGTTCCTTTAACTGTAACTCTTGAAGAAAAACCTGCAGCGTCTGAAGTTAATATGGATGGAAATAAGACTCTTTTACCCTTAAAAAGCGAACGGATTTCTACAGGTACAATTTTTCCGGTTGCAATAAAATCACAGCAGATGACTGTTTTAAATCAGGGAATAATTCTTTTAAAAAATGATGTTAAGACTGTAGAAGAATTTCTTGGTAAAAAGGTAAGAGTTCAGTTTTATTTTAACCGTCTTGGGCTTTATTTTATTACAACGATGAAGGAATGTTCTCAGGGTCTGGCTTTAGTTATTCCTGCTAGTATAAAACGAATTCCTGATATTCAGCAGAAACAGACATACGATTTTAAGGCTCGCCTTTCTTTTATAAGTGATTCTTCTACCGAGGTAAATATTTTTTGTACTCCTCTTGAAGAATATGAACTTTTTACTACACCAAAGTGGGGAGACATTGTTCTTGAAAAACAAAAAGAAGCTAAAGCTTATCTTGAAAAATTTGTTTTTGATTCCAGACAGGGTAAGGGGGATCCTGTTGGAAATGGTGTGCATCTTTTTCCTGTTGTTCGTTTTTTGACAGATAATTTTTCTTCTACAGATGCTTTTGAGGGAAGGGTAAAGCCTCTTTCAATTTTGTATGTTGATGACAAAAAAATTCTTTTAGCTTCAAGACAAAAAGGTAATGGCATGGTATTTGGTGCTGAATATAAGTTAGCACTGGAGTTTACTTTAAAAGATAATAGTCTGATTAAAAGGGTAATAAATACTTCTTGCAAAGTTGTTAACGAGTACACAAAGGATAATGATGAAAATACTCAGGTTTTTGTGTGTAAGTATGGTACACTAAAGGAAGAAGATAAACGCTTTTTGTATGAACGGGTAAGCGGTAAAAAAATCAGCGAGTAGTTAAAGTTTTATTTTGCTTTATTTGAATCTTCACTGTTTTTAGTTTTTTCTTCAATATTGATATTTTCTTCGTTTTCTTCATGTTTTTTGAATGTAGATTTGTAGTTTCCGAGGAAAATTGCAATCGGATTTAAAAATGGTATGTTTTCGCAGACAATTTTAAAGCTTACGGTGAGCGGAACAGCAAGAATCATTCCGACAAAGCCCCACATCCAGCCCCATAGAGAAAGACTTACAAGAATTATAAAAGGTGAAAGACCTAAATCTTTTCCTTCCCATCGTGGTTCTACAATGTTTCCTAAAATCATGTTCACGCTGATCATGAGAACTGCTGTAAATATTACTTGTCCCCATGATGGATAAAACTGCAGAAGTGCAAAGCCAATTGTAAAAACTGAACTTGCAATTGAACCAAATGTAGGAATAAAATTTGCAAGGAATGCAATAAAACCCCATATAATTGGAAAATCCAGTTTTATTATGGCACAACCTAGTGCAACTAGAATTCCTGTTAAAAGTGAAATAATAAATTTTATGGACATGTAGTTTGAAACATCTGAAATTATTGTTCTGAATACATGTACTACTTTTGTCCGGGTTTCTCCGGTAAGGGCGGCATCTGTTTTGTTGTGAATGTATTGTAATTCAATCAGTAGAAAAACTACAAAGAGAACTATAAGAAGTGTTGTTTTCCCAAAACCTATTATGCTGGAACTTAAAGAAAGTGCCATGTTTTGGATTGCGTTTCTTATATCCAGGGACTGCCACATGTTTTCAAAAATAGACTGTTCTTGTTCAAATGGAAGATTAAAAATTCCTGCCAGCTGCTGGTAAACTGTTGAAAATCGAGCTTCGTATTTTGGATATGCACTTATGATTGTTTTTAAACTTGTTGTAAGAAGATTTGAAAGTATTGCAACTACTATTATTGTAATTCCAAGAATTATAAATACACATAAAATCCATGGAATATGAAATCTTTCGTGTCCTTTTTTTATGAGCGGATAAAAAATGAGGGCAAGCAGCAAGGCTATTGTTAATGGCAAAACTACGCTGCTTGTCGTTTTTAAAATACAGGCTGCAATGACGGCACAAATTATAAGTAAAATATAATAAATTGATTTTGTATAATTTTTTTCTTTCATTGCATCTCCTGTAGTGTTTTTTTATTTTTTTGGACAGATTTTGTCAAATCCGCAAAGCGGTCTTAAAACTTCCGGAATTGTTACGGAGCCGTCTTCATTCTGGTAGTTTTCCAAAATTGCAAGCATTGCTCTTCCTACTGCAATGGCAGTTCCGTTAAGCATATGCACGTATTTGTTTTTTCCATCATCATCCTTGTACTTAACATTTAAACGGCGTGCCTGGTAGTCTGTACAGTTTGATGTAGATGTTACTTCTCCATAGTCTCCGTCCGGGTGTTCTTCGTCAGCACGACCTGGCATCCATGCTTCAAGATCCCATTTACGGTAAGCTGGAGCTCCAAGATCGCCTGTACATGTATCAACTACACGGAATGGAAGACCAAGTCCTGTAAATATTTCTTCTTCAATAAGTCGTAGCTTTTCATGAATTTTGTCGCTATCTTCTGGAAGACAGTAAACAAACATTTCAACTTTATCAAATTGATGTACGCGGTAAAGTCCCTTGCTAAAATGTCCTGCAGCACCAGCTTCTCGTCTAAAGCAGTGAGAAAGTCCGCAGTAGAAGAGAGGAAGTTTTGATTTGTCAAGAATTTCACCTGAGTGGTAACCGCCTAAAGTAATTTCTGCTGTGGCAACAAGACATGTTCCTTCGTCTTCAATACAGTAAACGTTGCTTTCGTTTCCACGCGGATTAAAACCAATGCCCTGTAAAATTTCCTGACGGGCAACATCTGGTGTAATAAATGGAGTAAAACCGTGCTTGCGTAAGATATTTAATGCATACATGATGAGAGCCTGTTCAAGGAAGACTGCATCATTTTTTAGATAGTAAAATTTTGGACCTGAAACTTTTGTTCCGCGGTCAAAGTCAATTATGTCAAGACTTTCTCCAAGCTGAACGTGATCTTTTGGTTTAAAGTCAAACTTTCTTGGAGTACCAACTTTTTTTACTTCAAGATTTTCTGTGTCAACTTTTCCAACAGGAACTTCAGGGTTTGCCATGTTTGGAATCTTTCTTGCAGCTTCTTCCATCGCATTTTCAGTTTCGTTAAGTTTTGTTTCAACTTCTGCGATTTTGTCTTTGAGAGCCTTTCCTTCTTCAACATATTTTTGTCTTGTTTCTGCATCTAATTTCTGCTTCATGTTTGCAGCGTTTGCATTTCTTTTTTGCTGAAGATTTTGCAGTTCTGTTGTGAGTGCAGTTCTTTCATCGTAGAGTTTTACAACAATGTCTGCATCTGCGTCCATGTTTCTGTTCTTGATGTTGAGTTTTACTTCTTCAAGATTTTCCTTTATAAATCTGTAGTCTAACATTTATTTCCTCTTATTATTTTTAGTCAATTTGATAAGTTGCATTTACTGTAACTGTAACTACCTGTTTGTCTGGTGCTATTGGAGTTGCCATAGAAGCTTCTTCCATAGCGTAACGTGCTGTTTTTGCAAACATTCTTGAAGGAGATTCCTCTATTGAAAGAACTTTACCAAGTTTTGCACCGCTTGAAGTAACAAGCAAAGTTGCACTTTCCTGAGCATGTTTTATGGCAAGGAGTCTTGCTTCTTTAATTCCATCTTCTTTTTTTGATGAAGTAAAATTTAATGAAGTAAGTGAATTTGCTCCATTTTTAACTGCTGTGTCAATTACTTGTCCTGCAAGAGATAAGTCTTTTATGTAAACAGTTATTTTATTTGAAACATTGTATGCACCATAAATAATTCTTCCATTTGAAGACGACTGATCCTGTCTTATGGAAAAATCTGAAGTAACAATAGCGTCGTTTGCAATTCCTAAAGCTGCAATTGCCTGCTGAACTTTTGTCATCTTAGCACTATTATCTTTTGTTGCTGCATTAACATCAGAAGAGCGTGTAATCACAGAGAGAACAATTTCTGCCTGATCACAGTCAAGTTCAACCTGTCCACTTCCAGAAACAGAAACAGTACGTGTACTTGAAGGAGTCTGTTTAATTGTACATGCAGTTGTTGAAAAAAGTAAAACTGCACTTGCTGTAAAAAACATTTTTTTTGATAATTTCATGTTTACCTCTTATTTATTTTATCTTATCTTATCTTAAAATAAAATCTTTTGATATATATAATTCTTTCGTTTGCTTTTCGCCATAGTTTGCTCTGCGGATACTGTCTGACTAAAGTTTCATATGTGTTAAGGGCAGAACGGATATTTTTTATATTAGAAGGAGCCTCAAGTACCTGTCCTTGAAGATAGAGTCCTTCGTCAATGCGTGAATCTGCTAGGGTAAAAAATTGATTTAAATAATTTAATGCATCTTCGTAATTTTTTTCGTCATAAGCTTTTTTTGCTTTTTCAAGAAGATTTGAAGCATCTGAGTCTTCTGCATTTTCTTTAACAGATGAAGTTTTTTCTGTATCTGCTTTTTTACTTTCTCCCTGGATAAATGAAGAATAGTCTGAAGAAAGTGAATCCCTTGCATTTGAAGATGAATGTGCAGTTTTTGAATCTGCTCCGTCTTGAACTTTGTTTTCATCTTCCATGTTTAATTCTGGTTCTGTCTCAATTTCTTTTTTTAACAGTTCTTCATTTGTATCACTTAAGTCTGCTTTTGGCGGAACAAGGTCTGCGTAAGAAGGGGAAATCGCATGTTCATTTCCCAAATAGCGTTCTTCTTCCACAGTAACTTTTAAGTAGTCATCAATAAATTTTCCGCTGAGTGCATCATTTTTGTAAAAATGTAAAACACAAGTTCCAGGTCTGTAACTTCTTAGAGTAAATGATGTGTTGTCGGAATTAAGTTTTCTTCCAAAATATCTAAGATGTGTATTTTCATCACTTTCACCAAGATATATCCAGCCTTTACCAGGGTAAGTTATATCAAGATACTGATTGTTTTTTATTGTAACTTCTCTAGAAGTAACTTCTCTAGATGTTATAGCAGTTTCTTCTGTTTTAGATGTATCTTGAATGTCTGTATTTTCTGTATTTTCATTTTTTGAATCTATATTTTTTTCTTTGTCTGAAGAATTTAAATTTTGAGTTTTTGAAACAGTATTTTCATTTTTAGAGGAATTAATATCTGCCTGCTTTATGTCAGAAGAATTTTTTTGCTGAGGAGTGTATGTGTTTTGCTTTGTAAGTTCTTTTAAAGGGGTTGTTGTATTTGAGTTTTGTTTAATTATATTTTCACCAGTTATATTTTCAGTGACAGTATTTGCTGTGCCAGCATTTGTTGCACTAGCATTTGTTGTGTCAGTACTTGCTATGCCATCACTTTCTGTGGCTTGATTTTCTGCAGAAGAATTTTCAGTGAGTGATTCTTCTGGAAAAATATTGTCTTCAGTAAGTGG
>CAZALL010000067.1:0-9105 GCA_964485955.1 uncultured Treponema sp.
GTTTACTCTTGAAGACTCAAAAGCTCATATAAAGAATCAGGAAAATGCATTTTATTCACCAGATACAAAAAATGAACTTCCAGCAGAAAAAAACAATATTTCCACATCTTCCTTAAATAATGCATCATCTTATGAAATTTTTACACGTGCATCATGTCCTAACTGTCCTCCTGTAAAACAGTATATGGCAGCTATTTCATTACCTGGAAAATCAATAGATGTTGACACACAGGAAGGTCTTGCTTTGGCAGCCACAAAAGGTGTTTTTGCAACTCCAACAGTAATTGTTTACGATACACTTGGGAAGGAAACTGCAAGAGCACATTCTACTGCAGAATTAAATGAAATTTTTTCTTCAGTAAAAGACACTGTATTTGCATAAAAAAGCACAATGCATTCAGGTGATTATCTAAATACAGCCGCAGGAGCATTAATAAAGACGTCACTGTCAGATTTTCCCGGTCACAGTGCTGCCTGCGTCTTTTTAGAAGGATGCAATATACGCTGTCCCTACTGTTACAACGCAGAACTTGTCTTTGGTGAAAACTCCCCAACTTGCATAAACGGAATAAGAAACTACCCCTGCTACAGTCTTAAGGAAATATTTACTCACCTTGAAAAAAGAAAAAATGTTCTTACAGGTCTTGTAATTTCTGGCGGAGAACCACTCTTAAATAAAAGAACACCTCTTCTAATTAAAGAGGCAAAAAAACTTGGCTACAAAATAAAATTAGATACAAATGGCACTTTACCCGAAAAACTTGAAGAATACCTTGAAAACTCTCAATTAAAACCTGACTATATTGCTTTAGATTTTAAAACTTCACTAAAAAAGACACATCTTCTTTTACAATCAGAAAATTATTTTCATGCGGAAGAACTATATAAAAAAGTAATTAAAAGTATAAATCTACTTGCGAATCTCCCAACAAAGCAAAGAGAATTTAGAACAGTACTTGTACCTCCCCTTATAAACAAAGAAGACATAAAAGAAATGGCAGAAAAACTCCCTTCTGATGCATTCTGGTATTTTGCAAGATTTAGAAATGAAAATTGCCTTGATCCAAAATATAACAAAATTTTTCCTTATATTGAAAAACAATATGAAGATTTAGTAATTGAAGCAAAAAAAATCATAAAAAATGCCTCTCTCCGCTAATTTTTTTAATTTATCCATAATATTCTATTGACACTCTTTTATTTTCCCTCTATAATCTCAAAACATCAGCACGGTGGCGTAGTCCAGTCGGTAGAACAACGGACTCATATTCCGTATGTCGTAGGTTCGATCCCTACCGCCACTAAAGCACAAAAGACATTTTCTAAAAAGAGAATGTCTTTTTTTTTGCTAAAAAATCAAAACGAAAAATAAGGATCGAACCGAGCGAACGCTGTCCAAGGGACAGAAAAGCAGACAGGAGGTCTGCGGCAGTGAGCGAGGCGTTTTTTAAACAAATGTCTTTTTTTTTGCTAAAAAAAATGTTAAATTATTTTCATGGAAACACAAGAAAAGGCATCCAGAAACAGAACATTAACAGTTTTTCCGGAAGAAATTGAAAATTTAAAAAAATATATAACCAGTCTTGACGAATTAAAAAATAAAAAAGAATTTTTAGACAAAACAATAAATGCTTCCTTACTTGAAACACTCCCCTATTTACCAGATGAATTTGCAGATTTAATAATAATAGATCCACCCTATAATCTTTCAAAAAATTTTAACGGACTTTCTTTTAATGCAATGAGTTCACAAAAATATGATGAATATCTTGATAGCTGGCTTGGAGCTGTATGTAAAAAACTAAAGCCTTCAGGAAGTTTATATCTTTGCGGCGACTGGAAATGCACTTCGAGTCTACAGAGAGCTCTTGAAAAAAATCTTACTGTAATAAACAGAATCACCTGGCAGAGAGAAAAAGGACGCGGAGCAAAATCCAACTGGAAAAACGGAATGGAAGACATTTGGTTTGCAGTAAAAAATCCTGACTGCTATTATTTTAATGTAGAAGCAGTAAAAATAAAAAGAAAAGTAATTGCTCCTTACAAAATTGACGGAAAAGCAAAAGACTGGCAGAAAGAAAGCGACGGAAACTTTCGTCTTACCTACCCCTCAAACTTCTGGGACGACATTTCAATTCCCTTTTGGTCAATGCCCGAAAACACTGATCATCCAACACAAAAGCCTGAAAAACTCTATGCAAAATTAATTCTTGCATCATCAAAAAAAGATGACATCGTATTTGACCCCTTTTTAGGAAGCGGAACAGCAAGCGTTGTTGCAAAAAAATTAGACCGCCACTTTTGCGGAATTGAGCTTAATGAAGAATACTGTCTCTGGGCAGTCAAAAGACTTTTACTTGCAGACAAAGCTAAAAGCATACAAGGTTACAAAGATAATGTATTCTGGGAAAGAAACACTTTAAGGGAACAAAAGAAAATGCCTGGATTTTAGACCCGTTTACTGGAAGTTCAACTACGGGAATTGCTTCTTCTCTTTTAAATAGGTTTTTTTTAGGCATTGAAAAACAAACAGGTTTTCTTGAACTTTCAAAAGCTCGACGCGAAGAAATAGAAAATATCTCGGTAAGGGAAAATTACCGTTAGCGAATTACAAAATATTCTGACAAACCTTTACAGGACGTTTTAGAATTCCATAAAGATGAAAATTATTTTGGCGTAGACTTACCTTTTTAAGTCCGCTTAAAACTTGTCAACACCTTCTTATTGAACAAAAATTTTTCTTATTCTATAATGCAATAAAAATTCCACCTGACAAATTATCGAGGAAATTTATGAAAGCAGAAAAATTTAAAAGTCCATTTAAAGGACGTTCATTACTCAACTGGATTGACTGGACACCTGAAGAAATTACGCAAATTTTAAACTGGGCCATTCAGGTAAAAAAAGAAGCACACAAAGGTCAAATTCACCAACGCTTTCTTGGAAAATCAATAGCACTTATTTTTGAAAAACGTTCAACACGCACTCGTTCCTCATTTGAAACAGCTTTTGGAGAAGAAGGTGGACATCCTGTTTTTATGTCAACAGACGACATTCAGCTTGGAGGAAAAGAAAGCGTACAAGATACAGCAAGAGTTTTAGGCAGAATGTTCAGTGCAATTGAATTCCGCGGTTTTAAACAAGAACATGTTGAACTTCTTGCAAAATATTCTGGTATTCCTGTAATCAACGGACTCACTGATGACTTCCACCCTACCCAGGCACTCGCAGATATAATGACTTTGCAGGAAAACTTTGGACATCTTAAGGGACTAAAATGGGCATTTTGTGGTGACGGCAGAAACAATGTTGCACGCTCTATGATGCTTATTTCAGCAAAAATGGGAATTGACTTTGCAATCTTTGCTCCAAAAGAACTTTTTCCTGACCAGAAAATTCTCGACATCTGTAAACCTTTTGCAGAAAAATCTGGTGCTAAAATAGAAGTTTCAGATCAAATTTCTGTTGTCAAAGGTGCAGATTGCCTTTATACTGACGTATGGGTATCCATGGGTGAAGAAGCCCTTAAGGATGAACGAACAAAACTTTTGCAGCCATTCCAGGTGAACAAGGCACTTATGGAAGCCACTGGTAAAAAAAATACAATTTTCCTGCACTGTCTTCCAGCCGTAAAAGGACAGGAAGTTACAGAAGAAGTATTTGAAAGCCCGGCAAGCAAAGTATGGGACGAAGCAGAAAACCGCAAGCACACAATAAAGGCAATTATGCTCGCCCTTGTAAAATAAGCAAAGGAAGGATTGAATGAAAAAAATTCTTACAGCTGCCTTTATGGCATTATGTCTTCTTGTACCAGTAATGGCACAAAATTCAGAAAATACAACTGAAAATACAAAACCTATATGGGATCACGGAGATAACGTTTCTAACCTCCAGTATGTAAACGCCAGAATATTTAAAATCTTTGAACAAAAAGATGCATTTGTCGTTTATTATGAAAGAACAGGTGTAAAAATTGATCAGGTTGTTATTCCAAAAAGATGGGTAAAAGAACACCCTCGAAAACTTGAAATCCGCACAAAGCCTAATTCAATTGATCCTTACATGACTGTAATTTATAAAAATGGGGAATTTTTAAAAGTTCTTCTTACAGTACCACTTAGAAAAGAAGATCCTGTATGGGGTTTCTATAAAAAAGGTGCTGAAATTCCAGGACTGGACAAAGAAACTCTGGATATTCAGTTTTAAAAAAATAAAAGACTGGAATAAAGTTCCGGTCTTTTTTTATTAAAAAAATTTCTATAAGCATTAAAAATAATTAAAAAAAAACATATAACAGGTACAGGAAATTAAAATGCAGCTTCTTAATGAAAAACAAATTTTGGCATTTAAAAATTTTATTGAAAATCATGATTCATTTATTATCTGTGGTCACAAAGAACCAGATGGAGACTGTATTTCAAGCTGTATCGGTCTTTCAAAAATTATTGAACACTTTAAAAAACCATATCTGATGTTAAATGCAGGTCCATTTAAACGTGTTGAAATAAAAAAATTTGCTTCACTTTTTAAGAATGCACTTCCCTTCATGACTCAGGATGAAAGAAACAAAACAGGTCTTATCATGACAGACTGCTCTGAACTTCACAGGCTGGGTGAACTTGACGGAGATATGACAGGCTTTGACACATTTATCATTGACCACCACAAGACATCAGATTCTTCCATGCCAAATACTATAATTGATCCAACATCTCCCGCTGCCGTATGTCTGGTATTTCAGATTTACGAATCTCTTGTTGGAAAACCTGATGCCCAAACTGCAGAAATTTTATTTTTTGGACTCTCAACTGATACCGGCTACTTTAGATTTTTAGACTCAGCTTCAGCAGAAGTATTCCGACTTACAGCAAGACTTGTTGAAGATGGAGCTAATCCTAGAAAAATATACGACTACATGACAAGTGGCAAACCCTGGAACACAAGAAAACTCTTAGGTCTTATGCTAGAAAGGGCAACTCCATATTTTAATGGAAAACTTATTGTTACCTGGGAAACAATGGAAGACACAAAAAAATACGGTCAAGACGGAAGAGATTCTGATGCACTATACCAGATGCTTTTACAAGCTGAAGGAGTTGAAGCAGTTTTATTTATCAGACAGGAAACTGAACATAACTGCACATTGGGATTACGCTCAAGAGACAAAATCGATGTAAGCCTTATTGCAGCAAAATTTGGCGGTGGCGGACATAAAAATGCTTCAGGCGGTTCAACAGAAGGACAAATTGACACCTTAATTCCTGCAATAGTAAAGGAATTTTCAAAAGTCATCTCTTAAAACCGATTGGAACTCTGTAAATTCTCCTGTAAGTTGTGAGTTTTTTCTGTTAGTTTTATAAAAATTCTCTAAAATCTCTTGTTAGTTTTTTGAGAGATTTTTTTTCTGTTAGTTTTTCTGCGAGTTTTTTCATAAAAAATTTTCAATTTATTCAATAAAATACTCATTTTTTAAGCATTTTTTAGTATTTTTCACTTTTTTGAATAAATTTTGCAATTTATTTAAAGTTGGCACACTTTTTGCTTTATATTTTGCAAAGTTATTTTTATAAAAGTTATGGAGTAAAAAAATGTTTAAAAGTACTTTAGAAAAATTGCCGCTTATGGTAAAGAAAGGTCAAATCACTGATAAGGAAGGAGAAAAAAAACTTCTTGAAATTATATTCAAGAACAAAAATTCTTTTACACTTGCATCTTTTAATGAAGATGACCTAAGTGATTTTTTAATTCATCTTATGGGACAGATAAAAAAAATTTTTATCTACTACAATCCAGAAAAGAGCAAATTTTATACCTACCTTGTCAACTGCATCAAAAAAACAAAATGTAATTTTTTCAAAAATAAATATTTAAATGAAGTAAATTCTCAGTTTGAATCAACAGAAAACAAAAAAATCTTTGAAAGTGACTGTGAAAGATACGAAATGTCAGAAAATCAATGGCTTTGTGCTTCTAATGAAAACGAAGAATCTTTTCTAGTAAAAAATACAGATAAAAATAAAACTTATGACATAAAAGAATTTCTAGATGAAATATCTGCAATCAAGTTAAATTCAGCTGAAGGTAAAAAGAAAATAAAAAAAGCAGCGGCCTTTTACCTGGCACTTAAATGTTCATATCATCTTGACTCAACTTTAATTAATAAAATTTCAGATTACTGCCAGATTTCAAAAGAAAATCTTCTTAGCATTGTCAATAAATTAAATGCACAACTTATGCCAAAGATTGAAAAGAGAAAACATTTGTTAGAAATGATTGATAATGATTTTTTTAAAAGGCAAAAATATTTGAGTGAACTTGGCGACAGTAAAAATGAAAGCCTTCTAACCATCAAAAGAAAATTAAATCTTGAAAAAATAAACAATAGATGGTTCAGACACAAAGAAGAATATGTAAGAACAAAAGGAAGAACTAATGTTTCAACAGAAGCAATTTCTAAAGTTACAGGTATAAAACCCCGGCACATACGAGCAATAATAAAATATTACTCAAATAAAATGGACAAGAAGGAAGAAAAAGAGTAATATTTTTCCGCTATGAAAATTTATCTTGCTACTGGAAATATAAATAAAAAACGTGAAATGCAGGAAATTCTTCCTGAACATGAAATTGTTACTCCTAAAGACGAAGGTATTGCATTTGATCCCGAAGAAACAGGTTCTACTTTTTTCGAAAACAGCCTGATTAAAGCAAAAGCCTTGTGGCAGATTGTACACTGCCCTGTTCTTGCAGATGATTCTGGAATCTGTGCAGATGCTATCGGCGGAAAACCTGGAATTTATTCTTCGCGCTGGGCTGGTATGGAATTTCCAAAAGGTCGTCCGGATGGAATAAAAATTCCTCAAGCAGAACAAAACAGACTTCTTATTCAGGCTGTAAATGATTCAATTTCCAGTGGTAAATATAAAGAATATGAAAAAGTTCCAGGCTTTTATGAAAAGGGCTTAAGAAGTTGTCATTATGTATGTGCTATGGTTTTATATATGGGACCAGACCGTTTTTATATAGCACAGGAAACAATGGAAGGGACTCTTGTAGAAAAAATTGAAGATGCCCGCGGAAACGGGGGTTTTGGTTATGATCCTCTGGTATTTCTTGACCAATACAATAAAACAGCAGCAGAAATTACAGCTCAGGAAAAAAATGCAATTTCTCACAGAGGTAAAGCAACAAGAGCCATAAAAAGTCTTTTAAAAAATCTTTAAGGGTTAAATAAAGACATATTTTTATAAAAAAAAACTATTTTTTTTAATTTTTTACTAAAGTTTTTTTCTACTCCTGCCGAAAATTGAAACGAAGGACTATGATTAAATAAGTTTTCTATAAACCTTTTATTCAGATTCTTCATGTAAAAGATTGCAGATGTAGCCTTGTAATGCAAATGTAATCTTTTACAAACAGGTAAAAAGGATTTTACCTGACAACATTTCCACGGAGGAAAAAACTATGGTCATCAATCACAACATGTCCGCACTGTATTCCAATCGTACTCTGGGTGCAACAGGTGTTTCACTTCAGAAAGATATGGAAAAACTCTCATCTGGCGAAAAAATCAACCGCGCAGGAGACGATGCTTCAGGTCTTGCAGTATCTGAAAAAATGCGTTCACAAATCAGAGGTCTTAACCAGGCTTCTAAAAACGCACAGAATGGTATCAGTTTTATCCAGACAACAGAAGGTTACCTGGCAGAAACAACAAATATCATGCAGCGTATCCGCGAACTTGCAGTTCAGTCTGCCAACGGTATCTACAGCGATGAAGACCGCATGCAGATTCAGGTTGAAGTTTCACAGCTTGTTGCAGAAGTAGATCGTATTGCCAGCCAGGCTCAGTTCAATGGCATGAATATGCTTACAGGACGCTTTGCCCGCTCTACAGGTGAAAATGCAGTAACTGGTTCAATGTGGTTCCATATTGGTTCTAACATGGATCAGAGAATGTCTGTTTTCATTGGCACTATGACTGCTACTGGTCTTGGATTAAGGAATTTTGGTACTGAAGAAATCATGACTATCCAAAATCCAGATGATGCCAACCGCGCAATCGGTACGCTCGATGAAGCTCTCAAGAAGATCAACAAACAGCGTGCAGACCTTGGTGCTTATCAAAACCGTCTTGATATGACAGTAAAAGGACTTGATATTGCTGCTGAAAATACTCAGGCTGCAGAATCAACAATCCGCGATACTGATATGGCAACTCAGATGGTTGAATTTACTAAGAACCAGATCCTCACTCAGGCGGGAACAGCAATGCTTGCTCAGGCTAACGCTCAGTCTCAGACAGTATTGTCACTGCTAAAATAGTGATGTATAATAGCTGGTAGAATTAAGGGTTCTGTCAAAAGCACTACCCTTTTCTGCTGGCTGTGCGGATCGATTGTGCATTCTCTTCTAATGCTTCTTAATTTTTTAATCAAGAAAATCAATCCGTTTTTACACTGGCATTTTTCTTTGTATTTTAGACAAAGAATTGTTCTTTGATAAACAGACTCCATGTATTTTGTGACAGCATGGACAGTTACTTTTATTGCAATGTACAAGGCTTTTTCAAAAAAGTAACTATTCCTGCTGTAAAGGTCTAAAACATTTTCGGGGGCGCAATAACCGGAAGTGCCTGCACAGAAAGGCGTAAGACATGATGTCTTATGTAATAAACTCATGGAGGGCTCATTATGATTATCAATCACAATATGAGCTCAATGTATGCAAACAGAACTCTGGGGACTAACAACTCAGATTTAGTTCGCAACATTGAGAAATTAAGCTCGGGCGAAAAAATCAACCGGGCAGGTGATGATGCTTCAGGACTTGCTGTATCTGAAAAGATGCGTACACAAATCCGCGGTCTTAATCAGGCTAACAGGAATATCCAGAATGGAGTTTCCTTTATCCAGACAACAGAAGGCTATCTTGGTGAAACAACAGATATTCTTCAGAGAATCCGCGAACTGGAAGTACAATCATCAAACGGTATTTATTCAGATGAAGACCGCATGCAGATTCAGGTTGAAGTTTCACAGTTAGTGGCAGAAGTTGACAGAATAGCCAGTCAGGCTCAGTTCAACGGTATGAATACACTGACGG
>CAZALL010000068.1:0-8982 GCA_964485955.1 uncultured Treponema sp.
GTGCGGGGGCCTTAGTTCTGTTTGCAGCTGTCTGACGACCTTTACGAATTAACTGATTTATTGTAGGCATGGGCCTATTCTCCTATTTTACTGTCCCAGCAGCACCTGGGAAAAATAACCACATTAGAGTATTGCGATTATAACGAATTTATTAAAAACCCGTCAAGCGTTACTCATTAAATTTGGGGAATAAAAGCAGAAATTCTACTCTTAAACCCCATATTTTTTAGTCTTCGTCCGAAGAATCAGATGCAGAAGGTTCTTCATCCGGCATAGACTCAAGAACTTTTTCCTGACGACGAAGTTCAAGTATTTCTTCCATCTGAGCATCAAGGTCCTGTGTAGAAGCGTCATAGAGTTTAACTCCATGATAATTACGCATACCTGTACCAGCAGGAATCATATGACCAATTGTTACATTTTCCTTTACACCACGGAGGTAATCTACAGAACCTGCAATAGCAGCATTTGTAAGTACACGTGTTGTTTCCTGGAATGAAGCTGCAGAAATAAAACTGTCTGTTGCAAGAGCAGCCTTTGTAATACCCTGGAACATTGGGCGGGCAATAGCTGGCTGTCCACCTTCTGCAACAACGCGGTCATTTTCTTCACGGAACTGATATTTATCTACCTGCTGACCAAAGATAAATTTGGTATCTCCTACAGAAACAACTTCTACCTTACGAAGCATCTGGCGTACGATAATACCAATATGCTTGTCATTGATAGTTACACCCTGAGCACGGTATACAGACTGAATTTCATCCATAAGGTAATTCTGAAGTTCATTTTCACCTAAGATATCCAGTACGTCGTGTGCATCAACTGCTCCGTCGCTCATCTGTTCACCAGCTTCAACTTTATCTCCGTCACGAACCAAAAGACGCTTTGTAATTGGAACAAGGTGATTAAACTGTTTACCGTATTCATCTTCAACGATAATTGTTCTCTTACCTTTTACAATCTTACCAAATTTTACAGTTCCCTTAATTTTTGAGATAACTGCAGGATTCTTTGGCTTACGAGCTTCAAAGAGTTCAGATACACGTGGAAGACCACCAGTAATATCGTTTGTCTTAGCAGCTTCTTTAGGAAGTTTTGCAAGAGTTACACCGGCAGAAACAGCCTGTTTGTCTTCAACAAGAAGAATTGCTCCGGAAGGCAGGTGATAACTTCCCTGTTCGTTTCCGTCTTCATCAGTAATAAGAATACGAGGCTGCTTAACGTCAAGGTGAAGGTCAGAAATGTAACGTTCAGCAATTTCTGTCTTAGGGTCAATTTTTTCTTCAAGTGTTGCACCTGGAATAATATCTTCAAAGTGAACATAACCGCTTACTTCGGCAATAATTGGCTCTGAGAATGGTTCAAACTTACCTAAAGTTTCACCTTCTTTATATACATCACCTTCTTTTGCATAAACTGTAGAACCATTGACAATTTCTACCTTTGTTTCTTTACCAAGAAGGAAGATTGTATCTTTTGTAATATGGACGATACCAGAAGCACAAGCATTAACTGTTCCGTTTTTAGTTTCTGCAAGAGGCATTCCCTTACGAACTGCAGCACCGTCTTCCATAAGAGCCTTTGTTCCGTTTCCATTATCAATCTGATCAAAGATTTTAGAAACGTTCATGTAACCCTTACGAGTAAAGAGTCTGTGTCCGTCTTTTGTATCTACACTTGTACCAACAACTTCACCTACAAGTACAGGATACTTCATTACAATGCGGTCATCTTCTGTTGCTTTTTCAGCAGCACCACCGGCATGGAATGTACGAAGAGTTAACTGAGTACCTGGCTGACCAATTGACTGAGCTGCAATAATACCAACAGCTTCACCAATATTTACAATCTTATTGCGGGCAAGGTTTTTACCGTAACACTTAACGCATACACCATACTTGCTTTCGCATGTAAGTACTGTGCGGAGTTTTACTTTTTCAACACCAGCATCTTCAATTTTCTTTGCAAGATCTTCATCGATATATTCATTTACATCGCAAAGAAGTTCATGTGTTACAGGGTCAATTACACGTTCAATTGAATAGTGACCTGCAATACGAGATGAAAGTGATTCCTTAACTTCTTCACCTTCCTTAATTGCAGTATAGTCAGTTCCGTTGATAGTACCACAGTCTTCTTCATTTACTACAACATTCTGAGAAACATCAACCAGACGACGTGTCATGTAACCGGCATCGGCTGTCTTAAGAGCTGTATCTGAAAGACCCTTACGTGCACCATTTGTAGAAATAAAGAATTCAATTACCGAAAGACCTTCCTTAAAGTTTGAACGAATAGGGAGTTCAATAATTTCTCCACTAGGTTTTGCCATCAAACCACGCATAGCTGCAAGCTGTGAGATCTGTTTTTTAGAACCACGGGCACCGGAAATAGCCATCATATAGATTGTATTAAATCCATTTTTGTCCTTAGCCATTGCATCATACATAACGTCTGTAAGCTTGTTATTTGTCTTAGACCAGATTTCTGTAACGCGGTTGTAGCGCTCTTCTGCAGTAATTGTACCTTTTGAGTACTGACTTACTATATCTTCAACTTCCTTGTTGGCCTTATCAACCATTTCTTTCTTTTCTTCAGGAACAATAATATCGTCCATTGAAAGAGAAGCACCAAAGAATGTTGCGTTTTTATAACCACATGACTTAATTGCATCAAGCATTCTGATTGTAATTGCAGGTCCCTGATTATGGAATACAGTTTCAATCATTTTCTTAAGATCTTTGTCGATCATCTGCTTGTTAACATAACCAACTTCTTCTGGCATTTCGTCATTAAAGCGCAATCGTCCTGCAGAAGTTTCAATTAATTCACCCTTCTTAAACTTAGGACTTCCATCTGCATTCTTTTCAAAGGCATCTTTTGTAGCCGGAACTTTAATAAGTGACTGCCATTCAATATTTTTAGCATCAGCTGCCATGTAAGCTTCTTCAGCACAAGAAAAACGTTTTCCAGTTCCAACGCCTTCAGGCTTAATTGATGTCATGTAATAAATACCAAGTACCATATCCTGAGACGGAGCAACAATTGTGTTTCCGTTAGCAGGGTCAAGTAAGTTTCTAGCAGAAAGCATCAATGTCCAGCATTCCATCTGAGCTGCCTGTGTTAAAGGAACGTGGATAGCCATCTGGTCACCATCGAAGTCAGCGTTGAAAGCCTTACATGCAAGAGGATGAAGCTTAAGTGCCTTACCCTGAACAAGTACTGGTTCAAATGCCTGAATACCTAAGCGGTGAAGTGTAGGTGCACGGTTTAACATAACAGGATGTTCGCGTACAACTTCATCAAGGATTGCAAATACTTCAGGAGCTTCACTTTCTACAAGCATTTTTGCCTTTTTAATATTGAATACAACTTCTTTATCAACAAGACGCTTCATAATAAAAGGCTTAAAGAGTTCAAGTGCCATTTTTGTAGGAAGACCACACTGCCAGAGTTTTAACTCAGGACCTACAACAATTACCGAACGACCAGAGTAGTCTACACGTTTACCAAGAAGGTTCTGGCGGAAACGACCCTGCTTACCTTTAAGCATATCACTAATTGACTTAAGAGGACGGTTAGAAGCACCCTTAACAACGCGCTTACGTTTGCTGTTATCAAAAAGTGCATCAACTGCTTCCTGCAGCATACGTTTTTCGTTGCGAATAATAATATCCGGTGCCGAAAGCTGCTGAAGTCTCTTAAGACGATTGTTTCTATTAATTACACGGCGGTAAAGATCATTTAAATCTGAAGTTGCAAAACGTCCACCATCAAGCTGAACCATTGGACGAAGATCAGGCGGAATTACAGGAATTACGTCAAGAATCATCCATGAAGCTTTATTACCTGATGAACGGAAATTTTCTACAATTTCAATACGGCGAAGAAGGCGCTTGTCAGACTTTGCACCCTTTTCGATCATCTTTGCACGAAGTTCTGCAGCAAGGGCATCGAGATCAAGGTTTTCAAGAAGAGTCTTAATTGCTTCAGCACCCATTGCAGCTGTAAATGAACCACCAGAGCGTTCCTGATATTCAAGATATTCATCTTCAGTAAGAAGCTTCATTTTCTTTAAATCAGTATCACCCGGATCAATTACAATATATTTTTCGTAATAAAGTACTGAACGTAATTCTGCTACCTGCATGCCAAGAAGAAGTCCCATGCGGCTAGGAACAGAACGATAGTACCAAATGTGGCTTACTGGAGCTGCAAGTTCAATATGACCAGTTCTTTCGCGGCGAACTTTAAAGTTTGTAACTTCAACACCACAGCGGTCACAAATTACACCCTTGTAGCGGATTGACTTAAACTTACCGCAGTAACATTCCCATTCCTTTGTTGTACCAAAAATCTTTTCACAGAAAAGACCATCGCGCTCCGGACGAAGTGTACGGTAATTAATTGTCTCAGGCTTTTTTACTTCACCATAAGACCATGCACGGATTGTATCCGGAGAGGCAAGTTTAATTCTAAGGCTTGCAAAATCCTGAATATCACGCATTTTCGTTCTCCTTGTCAAAACCTGAACTAGCTTTATCAATTAATTCCTGATCGCGTTCAGTAAGAGCAATCTGTTTACCCTTTTCATCAAAGATTGTAAAGTCAAGAGCAAGACCACGAAGTTCCTGTACAAGTACGTTAAATGATTCCGGAACACCAATTGGTGCAGTTGGATCACCCTTAACAATAGCTTCATAAATCTTTGAACGACCATTCATATCATCAGACTTGATTGTCATCATTTCCTGAAGTGTATTTGCAGCACCATAACCTTCAAGTGCCCAAACTTCCATTTCTCCAAGACGCTGACCACCAAACTGTGCCTTACCACCAAGAGGCTGCTGTGTAACAAGTGAATATGGACCTGTTGAACGTGCATGCATCTTATCATCAACAAGGTGATGAAGTTTCATAAAGTAAATTACGCCGACAAAAATAGGATTGATAAATGCTTCACCAGTTCTACCGTCGCGTACAACCTGCTTACAGTCCTTATTAAGACCAGCTTCCTGAAGTTTTTCTGCAATCATTTCCTGACTAGGGGTCTGGAATGCAGGAGATTCAAAATACTGGTTCAATGCACGGCCACACATACCAAGTTCAGATTCCATAATCTGACCAATATTCATGCGGGAAGGTACACCAAGCGGGTTAAGACATACATCAAGCGGAGTTCCGTCTTCAAGATAAGGCATGTCTTCTACAGGAAGAATACGGGCAACAACACCCTTATTACCGTGACGACCGGCCATCTTATCACCTTCGCAAAGCTTTCTCTTGTCTGCGATAAGAACTTTAATTTTTTCATCAACACCAGGATTAAGTTCATCACCAGCAGATCTCTTAAGACGCTGAATATCAATAACTGTTCCTTCTGTACCATGTGGAACACGAAGAGAAGTATCACGAACTTCTTTTGCCTTTTCACCAAAGATTGAATTTAACAATTTAAACTCTGGTGTAGTTTCAGTTTCACTCTTTGGAGTAACCTTACCGATAAGAATATCTCCTGCATGTACTTTTGCACCAATACGGATAATACCTTCAGCATCAAGATTGTCCAAAGCCTTTTCTGAAGTATTTGGAATATCGCGTGTTACTCTTTCAGGACCTAACTTTGTTTCACGAATTTCTGTTTCAAGTTCATGAATATGTACTGAAGTGTACATATCTTCCTTAAGAACTCTCTGTGAAATAAGAACAGCATCCTCGTAGTTGTATCCGTTCCATGGAACAAATCCAACAAGAATATTTCTACCTAAAGCAAGTTCACCATTAAATGTAGCAGGACCATCTGCAAGAACAGCACCTTTTTCTACTCTTTCGCCAACCATTACGGTAGGACGCTGATGATTACATGTATCTGAATTGTTTTTCTTATATTTAAGAAGACGGTATTCATCAAGTTCACCTTTTTTAGCACCATCAGGCTTAACTTTAATAAGTTCACTTGTTACCCATACAACTTCACCAGCTCTCTTAGCCTTAATAAGAACACCTGAATCATAAGCAGTCTTCTGTTCCATACCAGTTCCAACATAAGGTGGTTCTGGGAAAAGAAGAGGTACTGCCTGACGCTGCATGTTACAACCCATCAAGGCACGGTTAGCATCGTCGTGTTCAAGGAATGGAACCAAAGATGCAGAAACAGAAATAACCTGACGAGGAGAAACATCCATATACTGAATGTCTTTTACATTACGAGTAGTATAGTCACCTCGATGACGACAGCTTACCATATCTGTAGGGAAGGAACCATCTGCCTTCATTCCAGCTGTTACCTGACCTACATAATATTTATCTTCATCCATTGCAGACAGATATTCAACTTCATTAGTTGCCTTTCCGTTTACAACTTTACGATATGGTTCTTCAAGGAATCCGTAGTCATTTACACGAGTAAAGATTGCAAGAGAAACAATCAAACCAATATTTGGACCTTCAGGAGTTTCGATAGGACACATACGTCCATAATGTGTATAGTGAACATCACGAACTTCAAAACCTGCACGGTCGCGTGAAAGACCACCAGGACCTAAAGCGTTAAGACGGCGCTTATGTGTAAGTTCAGAAAGAGGATTACACTGATCCATAAACTGAGAAAGCTGTGAAGAACCAAAGAATTCTTTAAGACCAGAAACAATAGGTTTAATAGAAATTAAATCCTGTGGTTTCATAGTATCAGTTTCTTTAAGATTCATGCGTTCTTTTGCAATGCGTTCCATACGGCTAAATGCAGTCTTAAGCTGATTTGTAAGAAGTTCACCTACAGAACGAATACGGCGGTTACCCAGGTGATCAATATCATCAAGTGGTTCGTCCCCAATATATACTTTAATAAGGAACTTCATTGTATTGATAATATCGTCTTTAATAAGAGTAAAATCCTGAACATCATCAGAATAGTCAAACTTCTTGTTAAGCTTATAACGACCTACGCGACCAAGATCATAGCGGCGAAGGCTAAAGAACATACTGTTTAAATCTTTTTCTGCATTTTCAACAGTAATTGGTTCACCAGGCATTAAAACTGAATAAACTGCAGTAAGTGCATCTTCCTTTGAAGGCTCATCAGTTACAATTCCTTCTTTCTGGAACTGGATTTCTTCTCTTTCAAAACAGTTAACAATAATTTCACTGTCTAAAGAGTCATTAATTTCGTCCTTGCTGTCAGGATGCTTTTTTGTATTGAATTTAATTACATTGATTTCTTTAATGCCATTAGCAACAAGGTCATCAATGTTATGAGGATGAAGTTTATCACCTGCACGGAAGAGTTTCTTTTCTTCACCGTCAGAATTAATCATAACTGGAGAAGCAAGTACTTTTCCTACAAGTTCTTCACGTTTTTCTGCAGAAGAAGAAATTTTTACAGTTTCTGTCTTATAAAAACAGCTGATAATTTCTTCACGGGTGCTATAACCAAGAGCCCTTAAGAAAACAGTACCAAGAATCTTCTTTTTGCGGTCAATTTTTGCATAAATAAGTTCTTTTTTCTGATCAATTTCAAATTCAAGCCATGAACCACGGTAAGGAATAATACGGCTGGAATAAACATTTTTGTCATGACAGAAAATTACACCAGGTGAACGGTGAATCTGAGAAACAACAACGCGCTCTGCACCGTTAATAACAAATGTACCACGGTCTGTCATAAGCGGAATGTCGCCCATATATATATCTTTCTGAAGAATAGCTCCAGTTTCATGGAAATTCAGATTAATGCGGGCCTTTAACGGAATTGAATAAGTTAATCCCTTGTCCTTACATTCAAGTTCTGAAAATTTAATGTTATTTTCATCAAGTTCATAGAACTCATAGTCAAGAGACATATCTCCGTTTGGACTTTCAATTGGAAAAGTTGAAGTAAATACTTCCTGTAAACCCTGATTTTCTACCGGCTGCTTATTAAGAAGACGGTCACGCTGTAAAAAACTTTCAAATGAAGAAAGCTGAATGTCAATAAGATTTGGCAGTTCCATAAAATTCTGGATATCCTGACCAAAATACTGACGATTGATTGTCTTGCTCTTTGCGAACATCAAATCCCCCTGGGATATTCAGGTACTTAGGATTGCTACATGTAAAAACTTTACACAGCACAAAACCTTTGTCCTGGTGCCTTTATACGGCAAATGCCTGGGATGCAATCGATTCCTCAGGCTAAATAAAAAACTTTTGAGATTTCAAAAAATAGACTGTTCATAAATCCCGTAAACCGAAATTTAATGAACAGTCCGTATTTTACTGACTAAAACAGCAAAACTTTAAGCACTAAGCTTATTTCTTGCTTGCTTTAGCACCAGCTGCTGTAAGATCAGCAACCATTTTGTCAGCATCAGCTTTAGAAACGCCTTCCTTAACTGTTTTTGGTGCGCCTTCAACAAGAGCTTTTGCTTCACCAAGTCCAAGACCTGTGATTTCACGAACAGCCTTGATTACAGGAATCTTCTTTGATGGGTCAGCAAGACCTTCAAGAGTTACTGTAAATTCTGTCTGTTCTTCAGCTGCTGCTGCTGGACCTGCTGCTACTGCTACTGGAGCTGCTGCAGATACACCAAATTTTTCTTCCATTGCTTTTACGAGGTCAGCTGCCTGCTGAACTGTCATGTTTGCAATTGCTTCAAGGATTTCGTCGTTTGAAAGTGCCATAATTGTCTTCTCCATAGTCTCTAAGACTAGTAAAATTCCGCTGCAGGTAAAAAACAAACTGTTTCATACAACCTGCAATTACGGTTGTACTGCGGACAGTAATCAGCACATTGAAGCCTGACCGCAGTCAAAAAAGAACCACTTTAGGGTATTCTCTACCCCACCAAAGTAAAATTACTCGGCTGCTGGAGCTGGTGCTTCTGCTGCAGGAGCCTCAGCGGCTGGTGCTTCAGTAGCAGGTGCAGTTTCTGCGGCAGGAGCTGCAGGGGCTGGACCTTCTTTTTCAAGTTTTTCAACATATGCCTGTAATGTACCAGCAAG
>CAZALL010000069.1:0-8741 GCA_964485955.1 uncultured Treponema sp.
TCTTAATAATCTTAAAGGAGAAACACTAACTCTTAACAAAAAACGAAACTGGCAGGAAGCAATAGACAGAGCCTTATCTTCAAGCCGCCTTTCAAAACAGACATTAAATGCACTTATTGGTGCAATAGAAGATTCCCTTCCACTTTGGCGTGACTACATGCAGGCTAAAGCAAAACTTTTAAGAAAAGAGGGAGCAACAGTTAGTCACAGTGCAGGAACTGATGAACACAAGGGTCTTGCATTTTACGATATGTTTGCTCCAATTTCTTGCAATACAGATAATTGCAAAACTAACAATCAGTCGTTACTTGAAAAAACATGGACTTTTGAAGAAGCAAAAGATTATGTTTTAAAAGAATATGCTTCATTCTGCCCTCAGATGCATGACTTTGCAGAAAACGCATTCAACAATAACTGGATAGATGCAAGTGTTCATGCAGGAAAAGTTGGCGGTGCCTATGATCAGGATTTTGCCATAAACCATGAATCACGAATTCTTTCAAACTTTACAGGAACTTTCAGCGACATAATTACACTGGCACATGAGCTTGGACATGCCTTCCATTTTTCATGTATGAAAGGAAAACCTTCCGCCTTCTTTAATTACCCGATGACCCTTGCAGAAACTGCTTCAACCTTTGCAGAAACAATAGTAAAACAGGATGCAATTAAAGCAAGTGAAGGATCAGATAAAATTAAACTCATTGAGCTTGACCTTCAGGATACCTGTCAGGTACTTATAGATATTTTAAGCAGATATTATTTTGAAAAAAGTGTATTTGAAGAAAGAAAAAATTCAGAACTAAATGCACAGGATTTTTGCCGTCTCATGGAAGATGCCCAAAACAGAAGTTATGGCAGCGGACTTAATGATGAACGTTTTAACAACAAATTTACTGAACGACATGAATATATGTGGGCAGTAAAAAGCCATTATTATAGTACAGATTTAGACTTTTACAACTTTCCTTACGCATTTGGCCAACTTTTTGCAGCAGGACTTTATCAACGTTTTCTAAAAGAAGGAAGCGGATTTGCAAAAACCTACATGTCTCTTTTAAGCGACACAGGTTCAATGTCTTGTGAAGATTTATGTAAAAAAGCAGGCTTTGACATAAGCACAAAAGACTTCTGGAAAAGCGGAATTGACATGTATGCAAAAGAAATAGAAGAGTTTAAAAAATTAATCGCTTTATAAACTAAACCATGCTAAAATTGTTGTCATGAAAAGACTTTTTAAATCAATTTTAGCAGCTGTATTTTTATGTACAGCAACTCTCGCATTTGCACAGGAATCTGAAGCAGTAAAGCACGTTGCACAAGGAACTATCCTTCACGCATGGTGCTGGTCTTTTAACACAATTAAAGACAACATGCAGCAAATTGCAGATTCAGGTTTTACAGCAGTTCAAACTTCTCCTATTAACACATGCCGTATTGGTGAATATGGAGATCTCAACTTCTGGAGTAACGATAACACGGGTAAATGGTACTACCACTACCAGCCTACAGACTGGAAAATTGGTAACTATCAGCTTGGTACCCGCGATGAATTTAAAGCTATGTGTGACGAAGCAAAAAAATACAACATCACAGTAATTGTAGACGTTGTTCCAAATCACACAACACAGGTTTCTAAATTCAGCCAGAAAGAACTTGCACCTTTATTTGAAGCAGTTGGCGGACAGGACAAACTTTACCACAAGCATGGCCTTGAATTTAACAAAAACTGGGACAGCCGCAACGAACTTACAAACAAAATGATTGGCGGACTTCCGGATGTAAACACAGAAAATCCTGACTTTCAGGCATATTTTATGGCATTTATGAACGATGCAATTAATTGTGGTGCAGGAGGATTCCGTTTTGATACTGCTAAACACATTGGACTTCCAGACGACCCTAAAGATAACCCGGAACTTGAAAATAACTTCTGGCCAATTTTTACAGGAAAAGAAGCAATACGCGGAGTAATGCTTAAAGACGCAGAAAATCTTTTTGAATATGGTGAAGTTTTACAGGCTCAAAGCGACAGAATTGATGATTATCAAAAATACCTTCGTACAACAGCCAGTATTTATGGTTCAGACTTACGCTTTGCCTTAAACTTTGACAATTTAACAGTAAGCAGAATTTCTGACTATAAAGTTACAGGAGTTGATCCTTCAAGACTTGTTACATGGATTGAATCACACGATACTTATGCTAACGAAGGAGCATCTGCAAGAATGAATAACTTCCGTCTTCGTGTAGGATATGCAGTAATTACAGCCCGCAAAGACGGAACTCCACTTTTCTTCTCAAGACCGCAGGGAGCAGAAGCAACTCAATTTCCAGGTGCATCTAAAATTGGTGACATAGGAAACGATCAGTTTAAACACCCTGAAGTTGCTGCAGTAAATAAATTTAGGACAGCAATGATTGGCGAAGATGAAAACATGTTTAACGGTGAATCAAAATCACAGCTCGTAATTGAAAGAGGCTCAAAAGGTGCCGTAATTTTTAATATGGCAGAAAAAGCAAGTCCTCTTAAAGCACAGGTAAAACTTGCAGACGGAACTTATACAGACCACGCTAATCCAAAAAAGAAATATACAGTAAAAGGCGGAATACTTAATATGAAGATTCCTGCAAAATCTATTGTAGTTCTCTATTAATTTTTTTAACAATAACTTCCCTTGTCTCGCAGTAAAGTGCCAGCAGGGAAGTTTTTTTATAATAAAACAACTATAACATAACATTTAACAGGTATTGCAAAAAATCAAGTAAAAATTTACAATTTCGACCATGAATAGCAATTTAATCGATGAATTTTTAGACAAACATTCTCTTTCGGCATTAGATACTTTAATAAATTCAAATGATGAAAAAGAATTTACTTCTGCCGCATGTACCATTGCAGATGCTTTTGGTGCTGACGGTTACTTTGAAAAAATTGCTGATTCTTCAACAGATGCTGAATCAAAACTTATTTCCAGCTTCCACAAAAATCTTTTGCTTCTAGTTCAGAAAACATGGGTAGAAAAATCTGATGAAGACCTCAAAGCTCAGGCTCTTTACCACCTTGAACAATTCTGCCAGCAGATGGAATCAAAAACTTACACTCCTTCTTACCTTCCGTTTCTTAGCATTGTAGACGACGTTGTTTATCTTATGTTTGGTTCTCAGTCAAAGAATAAAGAATTTATTGAGTATGCCTTAAGAATTGATCCTGAATTTGGTATTTTCTGGTGGTATGTACAAAGTCTTCCCCGCTCAACTGCCTGGTCTGAATCAAAAAGTCGCATTGCAATTCTTCTTGGAATGTACTTTTTGGCAAACTATTAATTTCTAAAATCTTTCCTGGTTCAAAATTTATATTAGCGCTAAAAGACACAGTTCGAGGAGCTTATGGATTTTAATTCAATTTGTTCAAGTCTTAGAGCAGGTTCTCAAGCACTTGCCCTTCATTCTTCACAGCAAAAAAATCATGCACTAAAAGAAGTTGCAGAAGCTATCCGTTCAAATAAAGAAAATATTCTTGCCGCAAATGCCCGAGATGTAGAAAAAGCAAGAGCTGGCGGTATGACAGAAGCACTTGTTGAAAGACTTGCCTTAGACGAAAAAAAATTTTCCTCTATTTTAGAGAGCATGAAAGTTGTGATTGACCAAAGTGACCCAGTTGGAGAAATTACTGCAGGCTGGACAACTGAACGGGGACTTCAAATTTCACAAGTACGAGTTCCGCTTGGAGTAGTTGCAATTATTTACGAAAGCCGCCCTAATGTTACAGTAGATGCATTTTGTCTTGCCTATAAAAGTGGTAATGCAATTCTTTTAAGAGGCAGTTCAAATGCACTAGAATCAAATAAAGCTCTTGTTAATGCAATTAAAACTGGTCTTGCCAATGCCGGAAGCGATGGTGTTAAAAATGCCATTGAACTTTGTGACAGTGCAGATCATTCAGATGTAAATTTAATTCTTAATGCTACAGGTAAAATTGATGTCGTTCTTCCAAGAGGCGGGGCTAAACTTATAAATGCAGTTGTTCAAAATGCACATGTTCCTGTAATTCAGACTGGAAGCGGAGTATGTCATCTTTATGTTGATGAAAGTGCAGATGTTTCCAAGGCAGCAGAAATTGCCCTTAATGCAAAAACACAGCGTCCTGGTGCCTGCAATGCAATTGAAACAATACTTGTAAACAAAAAAATTCTTGGGGAATTTCTTCCAGTACTTGTAAAAACATTTGATGGAAAAGTTCAGCTTAGAGCAGATGCCTTGTGCTATTCAGTTCTTGAACAGTACATGCACGATTATAAAGGAAAACTTGTAAGGGCTGAACAAAGTGACTTTGGCTACGAGTTCCTTGATATGATTCTTGCAATAAAAGCTGTTGATTGTGTTGAAGAAGCAATTGATTTTATAAATACTCATAATACAAAACACAGTGAAGCAATAATTACAAATGACAGAAGTCATGCAAGACTTTTTCAGTCAAAAATTGATGCAGCCTGCGTTTATGTTAATGCAAGCACACGTTTTACTGACGGCGGAGAATTTGGTTTTGGTGCAGAACTTGGTATTTCTACACAAAAACTGCATGCCCGCGGTCCAATGGGAATTAAGGCTCTTACAACAACAAAATTTTTAATCGACGGGGACGGTCAAATAAGATGACAATTCAAGAAACTATTTGTAATTCTAGAAAAATTGTAATTAAAATCGGTTCAAATACACTGGCAAAAGCTGACGGTACACAAAACACAGATTTTATGTCAAATTTTGCAAACCAGTGTAAACATCTTGTAGACATGGGTAAACAGATTGTTGTTGTTTCTTCAGGGGCCCAGGTTTCTGGTGTTTCAACTCTTAAAGAATGGCCTAGAAAAAAAGACGTTCATTTTAGGCAGGCTCTTTGTGCAATTGGTCAGGTAGAACTTATGGCACAGTGGAGAAAAGCTTTTCTTGAGCAGGGACTTCATGTTGGCCAGCTGCTTCTTACAAAAGAAGATTTTGAAAATGACCATCGCTCACTTAACATTAGAAATACACTTTTTACTTTATCTGATGAAAAAGTTATTCCTATAATCAATGAAAATGATTCTGTTTCTACAGATGAATTTTCTATTGGTGACAACGACAATCTTTCTGCCCTTACTGCAATTTTGTGGTCAGCAGATTTACTTATTCTTTTTAGCGACATTGACGGCATCTACACAGATAATCCTAAAACAAACAAAAATGCTTCACTGATTGAAACAGTTGAAAATATTGAACAGCTTAGAAAAAATATTAAAATTGGCGAAACAAATGCTTTTGGTACAGGCGGAATTGAAACAAAAATTCAGGCAGCAGAAAAAACTACTGTTTACGGTATACCTGTTCTTCTTGCAAACGGTGGAAAAGAAAATACTCTTGTAAACCTTGCGAACGGAAATCAAAAAGGCACTTTATTCTTAGCTCAATAAAAATAAAAGAGGAATTAATATATGCAAAATCTTAAAGAAATAAAAATAGGCTGTATTGGATGCGGAACAATGGGTTCATCTTTAATAAAATCCATGCTCAAAGTATGCTCAAATGAAAATATTTTTATCAGCACAAAACATCCGGAAAATGCAAAAAAATTTGCTAGCGAAAATAAAATAAATGCCTGTGATTCAAATTTAGATCTTGCTCAAAAAGCAGATTATATTTTTCTTGCAGTAAAGCCCGCATATATTTGTGAAGTACTCAGTCAAATTGAAAGTGCACTAAATGGAAAAATAATTATTTCTATGGCCGCAGGAATTAATATCAATACACTGTCAAAATCATTTAATGCTCTTCCTAAAGCTCTAATCCGCATTATGCCAAATCTTCCAGCAACAGTTGGGGAGGCAATGACAGCTCTCTGCACAGAATGTGATGACAAAGAAATTATAGAAACAGTAAAAACTCTTCTTTCTACAGCAGGTAGAGTTGAACAAGTTGAAGAAAAACTTATGGACGGAGTTACTGCAATTAGTGGCAGCGGTCCGGCATACGGTTTTCTTTTTATCGAAGCACTTGCAGACGCAGCAGTTAAGTTTGGCATTCCTAGAAAACAAGCCTATATTTATGCAGCTCAGACTCTAAAGGGGGCCGCAAGTATGGCTCTTGAAGATGAACGTTCAATAAGTCAATTAAAAGATGCAGTTTGTTCCCCAGGCGGAACTACTATTGAAGGCGTTATCAGTCTTGAAAAAAATGGTTTTAGGGGAACTGTTATTGACTGTGCTGAAGCTGTTTACAAACGTTCAGTAGAATTAGGTAAAAAATAAATTATTTTATTTCTTCCAGTAACTGCAAAGCCGGCTTTCTGATAAGCTGTGAGAGCCGGTATATTTTTTTCTTTTACAAAAAGAACTGTTTTTTTTCCTAAAGACATTCCGTATTCTGCAATATGACTGACTAATTCGCGGGCCATTCCCTGCTTACGATAAAAAGGATGTGTATAAACTCCGCCTATCTGAAAATAATTTTCTGTAACAGCATTAGTCTGAACTTTTGCTACAAAACATTTTCCATTACTTATTGCAAAAACATTTTGACTTTTAAGAATATGCTCTAAATTTTTTACCTCTGCACTTTTACAAAGTCCTTCCCAAAGAGGAAGTACTTCTTCCTTCATGTAACCAAAATGAAGTTCCTTTAGTGCTTTTAAATCTTTTTTACTGCACAAAACTATCTGATGTTTTTTTTCTGTCAAAAAATTTCCTATATGCTCCATAAAAAAATAATCTCTTACATCCTTTGCAGAAAATTTTCCAATGCTTTCAATTATTTTTTTTAATTCCAATGCTCCACTAGCTTCACCTGTTATACAAAAAATTTTTTTTGTTTTAAAAAAATCTTTTAATGATTCAATAATCTCAAAATTAAACTGCGGAATGCAAAATAAAATTCCGTGTCCCAATTCTGAATAAGAGAAAACTCCCTGTATGGCAAAAGATTTATCTTGCAAAAAATAAACGCCTTTTTCTTTATGTAAAATTTTTTCCATTAAAGCACAACTTTGTTTTTCATAAGATAAAACAAAATCATGACAGTCACTATATTTTTTTTCATCATCGCAAAAAATTACATTCATTTTCTAAAGGCTTCCATTTGTAAAGTTTTGCTGTAAATAAATCCCTGAAGTAAATCACATTTATTTTTTATAAAAAATTTTTTTTCATCTTCTGTTTCTACACAAGTTGCAATTACTTTTAATTTTAATTTATGAGCAAAATCAATCAAAGGACTGATTAAATTATATTTTTCTTCAACACGCAAAATTGAATCTGTAAGGCTTTTATGAAATTTTATAAAATTTACAGGTAATTCCTTTAAGAAATTTAATGAGGATTCTCCCTGTCCAAAATTATCAAATGCAATTCTTATTCCTTTTTCGTTTAATGCTTTATAGATTTTTTTAATCCGTTCAATTTTAAAAACATTTACACTTTCATCTATTTCAAAAATTATTTTGTTTGCCTTCATCTTTGTGCTTAAAATTACACGTTTTATAAATTCAAGAAAATCTGGATCTTTTAGCTGAACGACTGATATTTTTATGCAAAGGTTCGGTGCATTTTCTTCTTTACCAAAAACATTTATATAGTCACTAAAAGCAGTTTTTATAATCCACTTACCTATAGAAACAATACTTCCATTTTCTTCTGCAAGTACAATAAAATCTTTTGCTTCTACCTTACCCAAAACTTTTGAATTCCAACGACAAAAAGTTTCCAAGGCACAAAGTTTATTTTCTTCTGGCTCATATATTCCCTGGTACTCAAGATAAAGTTCTTTATTTGTAATCGCATCTTTTAACTGCCTTTCTCGCTCAATTTTTGTTTCAATAATTTTCTGCATTTCTTCATCAAACATACAGATTTTATCTTTTCCAAAAGAGCGGGCTCTAAGTAAAGCCATGTCAGCATTTTTTAAAACTTCAACTGTATTTACACAATCTTCAGGCACATGAGTAACACCAAAACATGCAGTAAGACGCACTTCATTGTGTCTTATAATCATTGGCTGTGCTAAAACATCTGCAATTTTTCTAAGTCGCTCATAAAGTTCTTTTGAAGAAAAATTACCTTGTAAAATAATTGAAAACTCATCTCCTTTCATACGCGAAATAAAATCTTCCTCACCTAAACAAGATGCAAGTTTTTCTCCCGCTTCCATTAAAATTTTATCTCCGGCTTCATAACCGTAAAGCTGATTGTAATTTTTAAAATCATCAAGATCTACAAAAACAAATGCAAAATGAGGACTTGGTTTTTGACTATTCATCAACCTTGTAACCACAGAAAGCATATTTCTTCTGTTTGGAAGTTCTGTTAAATCGTCGGTATAATAAAGCTGATTTATTTTTTTTACTGTTTTATGCATTTTACTTGTATAAAAATAAATTGCAGCAATAAAAACTAAATCAAAAAGTATATTTAAAATAATAAAAAACAGGCGGTAAGAAAAACCAGAAAATGCTTCACTTGTAAAGAGAATAATTTTTGTAATTAAAAAAAGTATGATGATGAAAAATCCTGTGCGTTTTTTTGTTTTTACTAAATCAGACATTTTTTAATTATAGCACAGGATTTTTTTAGAAGCAAAAATATTCCACCAGTCTGTCGGCAGAATATCATGCAAAAAATTTTAGTTTCTAAAACTATGGATTGGAGCAGGAATGCGTCCGCCACGGTTAATAAAGTCTGCACAACCAAATTTGCTAACATTCATTACTGGGC
>CAZALL010000070.1:0-7058 GCA_964485955.1 uncultured Treponema sp.
ACTGAACTGAACTGAACTGAACTGAACTGAACTGAACTGAACTGAACAAAAATGTCTCTCCTCTAAAAAATTGTCAACACTTTAATTTATAAAATTTCTGTTATTCTACAAAACCATTTATTTTTAATCAAGCATCTGTAAAATTAAAAAAATATTTTTTCTTCAAAAGTCACAATTTTCTGCATTTTCACTTGTATATTAAAACAGTGATTTGCGTAGCAAAGCACAAATCCGTGTGACAAAAATTAAAAAGTTAGAATTTACAGACAACTTCACGTTGCTCAAAGTGCTTTTACAAAAAAAATTGAAAACCAGGTAGAAGCCTCAGGCGATGACCAGAAATGGAGGAAGGAATTTATGACTTTTAAAATGCTGCTTGAAGAAAAAAAATCCCAAAAACTTTTAAGCTTCCGGGATTTATATAACTTTAATTATTCTGATTTTTTATGAATAGCAATGTCTTCAATAAAGTTTGATGATTTATAATAGATGATTACAGTTTCATAGTCGCTGTGATAATCGTCCAGATTTGGATCATTTATTACTGCATAAAATTTACCAGTTCCATTTGTCAGTTCGTCTCCAAACTCATCAAGATTTATTCCTTCATAGGATTTGGATTTAAATGAACCGTTTTTTAAATTCTTAAACCAAAAGTCTGTATCCATACCACTGTGACGAGCTTCATCAAGAACTTCATCAGAAATATCATCATTATAAAGTCCAGCATTAATAATTAAAGAACAATCTGATTCAATCTTAATGAAAGTTCCATCGTTTGTTCTGGTTATTGTATATCCATCGACTTGTGAGATTGAAAAACCAATCGGATAATATGCTTCAGTTTTTTTTTCACAACATCCGACAACACCCAAAATCAGAGCTGTTATTAACATAACTCTGAACATACATTTTTTTAATTGAATACATTTTCAATCTCCTTAGATTTATTTTACAGAAAATCGACGTAATAAATAAATCACTTTTTATGACAAAGACTTTCTGTACTGGCTTTATTCTAATTCAAAATGAAATATATAACAAGTAATTTAAAACTACATTAAATTTACTTTCTTCCGTCTTTCCAGCCAGTCATCGACAAGTTCTTTTGGTTCTAAACAATATAGTTAACACCTGTAGAACTTTATGCTATAGCATAAAGTCATCAAAAGTAAAAATAGAATTCATAACTAAAAAAATATTCGATTAATTTTTGAGGAGAACAAATTATGAAAAAAAATTATTTCTTTTTAGGCGTTATCTTATCATTACTGTTTGCAAGTTGTTCAAATAAGTCAAGCATCGAAGTCTGCCAATAAATTCTATCTGGCACCGTCTAAAATTTCTTTGCCACAGGAAGAACCAATTCTTGTGGCACCTGCTTTTATCATTAAAAGAGCTTCTTCATAATTATGAATACCACCGCTTGCCTTTACACCCATTGAAGGTCCAACAGCTTCCCTCATTAGTTTTACAGCATTAACACTTGCACCGCTTGGAAGAAGTTTTCCTTCCTTATCTTTTAAAATTGCAAAACCAGTAGAAGTCTTTACAAAATCAAATCCAGCTTTTTTGGCGCACATACTTGACTGGACAATTTCTTCATCAGTTAAATAACAGGTTTCAAGAATAAGTTTTGTTACAGGACGAAGACCTTTTTTTGTTTTTAAGTTATAAACTACTTTTGTAAACTCACAAAGTTGTTTTTCAAGTTCACTCCACATAGAAGCCTTTACCATACCCAAATTGATTACAAGATCAAGTTCATCCGCACCAGCTAAAATTGCAGTAGAAGCAATTTCATTTTTTACAGTAATTCCGCCCTGCCCTAGAGGAAAATCAATTACAGTACAGACTAAAGTATCACTTCCTTCAAGAATTTTTGCAGCTAATGAAACATAAACTGGATTAACGCACACACTCTTAAAGCCAAGAGATGCTGCTTCTTTACAGAAATTACTTACCTGCTCTGGCGTAGCACAAGGATTTAATAATGTCTGATCAATATATTTTGCAAGTTCTTCCTTTTTCATTTAATTTATTCCCCTTAATTTTTTGATTCTTATAAATATTTTATAAGGCTATCTAAATATAATAAAAAATTTAAATTGTTAAAAGTCAAATTATTATCATTGGCTAACCGATTTTTGTATGTTATATTTGCATATCAAACAAAGCGAGGTAATTAACATGGCATACAAAATTACTGACGAATGCGTAAATTGTGGCGCATGTGAATCAGAATGCCCTTCTGGTGCAATTTCTGAAGCTGGTGACAAAAGAGTTATCAATGCTGACGAATGTGTAAGCTGTGGTGCTTGTGCAGCTGCTTGTCCTGCAAGTGCAATTATTGAAGAGTAAAAAAATTACCCTTTAATAGAAGAGGTTTCTGTAGTATAATGCAGAAGCCTTTTTTTTATTTGAGGGGATTTTATGTTTAAAAAATTTATTTTATCATTTTTAAAAATTCTTGTTTTAATTATTTTATGCTTAGGCATTTCATTTATTTTTGTCTATCCTATGTGGAAGTGGTCATCATCTTCGCCTGCATCTTACACAATTGTAATTTTAATTTTACTTGTAGCATTTTTAATTTATTCAATAGTCAAAAAAATCTGTAAAAAAATCTTTAATAAAAAAAAGGAAAAACTTACATCTGATGAAAAAACTATGTAATTTTTTTGCATGCACAATATTTTTTTTATCTAGTGCAAAAATTTTTCCTCAGGCACAGATTCAACTTCTTGCATCAAAAAATCCAGTCTTTGCCCAGTACCAGCAGGAAGTTGAAGATAGCAATAAAGCATTTGCCCAAAAAGGACAGGTTGAACTAAATTACTATCAGTACACTGCAGGTAAAAATGACAGTGTTTATTCAGTAGCATCAAGATGTTCAATTACATACGACTCGCTTGTTACATTAAACAGACTCGAATCAAAAGACGCTGTTCTCGAAGGCAAAAAACTTTTTTTACCGACACTTAACGGAATATTTATTGCACAAAATCCTCTCTCCCCTTTAGAAATTTTACTTAGCAAAGAATATGCAGATTTAATAAACAAAGAAAACTGTATCATGATAAATGTAGATAAAAATAAATTTTATTTTCTTGCAGGAATGCGTTTTACTCCGGCAGACAGGGCATTTTTTTTAGACACATCAATGCGACTTCCTTTAGAAGAATCAGTATTAACTTCTGCCTACGGAATGCGGACTTCTCCAATAAGTGGCAAATGGAAAATGCATAACGGAATTGACATGGCAGCTCCTTTGGGAACAAGTGTCTTAGCCTGCAAAAATGCACAGGTCTTGAGTGTTGTAAAAAACGACTACACTTACGGAAACTACATAATTTTAAAACACGACAATACAACTACTTCTCTCTACGCTCATCTTTCTAAAATTAACGTAAAAGAAGGTGACATTGTAAAAACAGGTCAAAAAATTGCTCAAGTGGGAACAAGCGGACTTTCTACAGGTCCCCACTTACATTTTGAAATCCGCAAAAAAGGCAGGGCACAAAACCCTTCGCTCTATGTAAAATAAATCTTTATTACAGTTTCAAATAATATATATTTTGTAAAAATAGGTTATTCCAAATCCTATGACGAAATATTTTTCTTATGCTATAATTTTTAAATCACACAGGAAAATAAAATGAAAAAACTAAAAGCTGTAATTTTTATTCAATTATTAACATTTTCAATTAATTTACATTCAGTTTTTGCAGAAAGTCTTTCTTCTCCTACTTACAAATATTCAATAGATTTACCAGAAGGATTTTCTTTAGTAAACAAAAGTTCAGATAACAAATCATACCTCTTTTCAAACAAAGATTTTGACATTCTTGCAGCAATTACAATTTATAATTCAAGCATTTACAAAACTCCACAGGAAGCACTGGAAAATTTTCTAAAAAAAAATAATGCCATTTTTGAAACTGAACTTGTACACTGGAGAAAACAAAATGCAGCTATAGCTCAATTTACAATGACAGTTTCCGGATACGAAATGTCAGGTTATGCCGAAAGTGCTTTTTTGTCCGACAAAAAAAATATCATTATTTTTGCAAGCTGGACTTTTAGTCAGCAAAGTGAAGCAAATGGTGCTTTAATAATTTCTGCTTTAGATTCACTTTGCATAGATAGATCTTCTTCTTTTGAAAGCGGAATTTTTACAAGCTATCTCTACCCTTCACAAAATAAATTAATTGACTTTGAAGTTGAAATTGACGGAATTAAAATTGCTTCAAAAATTGACTCTACTGCACAAGAAAGTTCAGACTATCTTATAGAAAGAGAATATAATGTTTTATGCCGTTATGCTTCTTCTCCCAAATGGAAAGATGCCTGGTGCCGTTACTACAAAATGATTTACCGCGATAGCACAAAAAAATTACAGCGTCTTGCATTTGACATTTACAACACGCTCTCTCCACTTTGTGATGACGAAACAGATCTTGCACAAAAACTTTTATTCTGGACACAGAATTTTACATACGAGAGAGAAAAAACTTCAAGCGACTTTGCTTCTCTTCCTTCAATTGTTTTAGGTGGCGGAAGTGACTGTGACAGCCGCAGTATGCTTCTTGCTGTTTTACTAAACCAGATGAACATGGATTCCATTATTTTTGTAAGTGCACAGTATTCTCATGCGATGGCAGGACTTGTTTCGCTCCACCCTGGAATTTCAATTAATGTTAACGGAAAAAAATATTTAACAGGCGAAACTACAGCAAAAGGTCTTACATGGGGAAAAATATCCCAGGACATGAGTGACATTTCAAAATGGATTCCTGTAGAATTTAACTAAAGAGATTTTTATCAGCCGCCCCTTAAATTCAGTAAAAATCTATTCCACTCAAATGTATTTTTCAATATAATATTTACAACTAAATTTTTGAGGTAAAAACAATGGCCAAAATCCAGATGAAAAATGCAATCGCTGAACTTGACGGCGATGAAATGACTAGAGTTCTTTGGGCAGTAATCAAAGAAAAACTTCTTGAACCTTTTATTGATCTTAAAACAGAATATTACGACCTTGGACTTAAAAATCGTGATGACTCTGATGACAAAATTACCTACGAAGCTGCGGCTGCTATAAAACGTCTTGGTGTAGGTGTAAAATGTGCAACAATTACATCTAATGCAGCCCGCATGGAAGAATATAAATTAAAACAGTTAACTCCTTCTCCAAACGGAATCTTACGTGGTGAACTTGACGGTACAATATTCCGTGCACCTATTTTTGTAAAAAACATTAAATGCAATGTTTCAAGTTGGGAAAAACCAATCGTACTTGGTCGCCACGGATATGGTGATGTTTACAAAAACTGCGAAATTAAAACTCCATGTGCAGGCAAAGCTGAACTCGTATTTACTGGAGAAGACGGAAAAGAAATTCGCAAGACAATTCAGGTAATGAAGGGACCTGGTATTATTCAGGGAATCCACAACTTAGATTCTTCTATTGAAAGTTTTGCACGCTGCTGCTTTAACTATGCACTTGACCAAAAAATCAGTGTATGGCTTGGAACAAAAGATACAATTTCAAAAACATATGATGGTAACTTCAAGGCAATTTTCCAGAAAGTTTTTGATGAAGAATTTAAAGCAAAATTTGAAGAAAACAACATTGAATATTTCTACACTTTAATTGATGATGCTGTTGCCCGCGTAATGAAATCTAAAGGCGGTTTCTTATGGGCATGCAAAAACTACGACGGTGATGTAATGAGCGACATGATTGCTTCTGCCTGTGGAAGTCTTGCAATGATGACAAGTGTACTTGTTTCTCCAAACGGTGAATTTGAATATGAAGCAAGCCATGGCACCGTACAAAAACACTACTACCGCTACCTTAAGGGCGAAAAAACTTCTACAAATCCAGTTGCAACAATTTTTGCATGGACAGGTGCTCTTGCAAAACGCGGTGAACTTGACGGAACCAAAGAACTTGTTGACTTTGCAAAAAAACTTGAAAATGCAACTCTTTCTACAATAGAAGACGGTTACATGACAGGAGATCTTGCAAACCTCGCAAATCCTCCAGCTAAAAAGATTTTAAACTCATGGGAATTTATTGATTTAATTGCTTCTAAATTAAATTAATTATAATTTCCAAAAAAAGCTAAAGTGTTCCGCCCCAGAAAAGTCCTTCCCTTTTGCACAAAGCTAAGTACTCTTCTTCGTCGGAACTTTTAGTTTTTCCTGTTACATAAAGGGTCATCTTGTCCTGGACTTGAGACAAACTCTTATTTGCAGAAGGTTCAAGTCCTTCAATGCGAAGTGCCTGTTTTGCAACTCCTTCGCGAGAATCAATTACAGTAATCTTTTTTCCGGCATAAAATGCTATTTCTTCTGCCATATGAATAAAATGCGTACATGCAAGAACTATTGTATCGCAGTTTTTTGAAGCAAAATAATTTATTGCAGGCATAAGGGCATCTTTTTTTTCTTCTTCACTTGCAGTAAAAAGTTTTTTTTCAATAAAAGAAATAAGCTGTGCATCCCCACGGCTGTATACATTGCAGTCAGAAGCAAAATCTAAAATAAGTTTTTTTGTATATTCATGATTTACAGTTGCATCGGTTGCAAGAAGACCTATATTTTTACTCTTAGAAATTTTAGCCGCAAGTTTTATTGCAGGCACAGTTCCAACAAAAGGAATATCAGTAAATTCTTTTCTTAATTCTTCAAGAGCAGTTACAGAAATAGTATTACAGGCAACGACAATTGCTTTTGGATTCCAGAAATCAAGAATTTTTCTTACTGCCCATTTTGCATTTTCTATAATTTGCTCTCTGCTTTTAGTTCCATAAGGAAAATTTTTTGTATCACCAAGATACACACATTTTACGGAAGGATTTATTTTTTTTAAGTAGAGCATGTAAGGTATTCCGCCCGTACCAGAATCTAAAAAAGCGTAGTCTACTGAAGTTTTTTCTTCATGCATATTTTAGCCAAACAAAGCATTAAAAGCGTCAACTGCCTTTTTTGCCCTGTCATCCCCTTGTTTATTATTAAATTCTTTTTTTATTTTAAATGAATCACAA
>CAZALL010000070.1:7068-8690 GCA_964485955.1 uncultured Treponema sp.
AAAAATTAGCTTTTTCCTTATCTTTGACAAATTCATCTACAGTTTCGTGACAGTCATAATGACTTCCAGGTGAATAATAAATGCAGTTTTTACATGAATGTAAATCACTTCCACAAAAACTACACTGCGAATTTCTTGTAATTTCTGTTTCTACAACAGCGTTTTTGCACTTCCAGCACATAAAAGTATTTTATCCATAAATTTTATAGTATTCAACCACCACTCTCTCCAATTCCTGCGTATCGCATTTTGCTTTTAATCGATTAAGAAGTCAAAATCAAATCGTTATTACAAATAATTTAATTTATCATCGTTTAAATATTCTTACGCAGAGAACCATGCCCGCAGCTCCGCATATTTAAGCAAAAATAATTTTTAATCTAAATAATATTTTTCTTTCCCAACTTCTTAATCAAATTAATTTAAATTCAATCCACAGAACTTTCTTCGCTATACCCAAATTTTTCATCGAGGGCACTTTATTTAGTAACGCTTATACTCCGTGATTTACGTAGTAAATCACAAATCCGTGTGACAAAAAAACAGATTAGTTTGACGAAAAGCCTTTAATGCAATAACATAATGACATGTACGAACTTAATAAATGCTCTTATCCAGGATGTACAAAAACTGCCTGTTCTACTTTTAAAGATGACGGAACCTTTAGCCAGTCAGATGGATTTTGTTTTGAGCACATTGAAAACAAACTTGATTATGCAATGAAATTTAAAAATTACATAAGAGACCACGAAAAAATTGTGGGTCTTACAGCGATTGGTCTTTCTTTTAAAAATTTTGACTTAGACAACAAAAAATTTTACGGCTGCAATTTTCAAAACTGTTCATTCAGCAACATAAAATCAAATGGACTTAGAACAAGAATGTGCATGTTTGACAATTCAACTTTTACAGACTGTGTCTTACCTAAAAGCAACATGCAGTTTACATCTTTTGCAGGCTGTAAATTTGGCCACGTTCTTTTTACAGAATCAGAAATGATTTCAGACAACTTTAATGGTTGCACTGCCTACCAGTCAAGTTTTGATGATTCAGATTTATACAACAGCCGCTTTATACGTGCAAGTTTACAGAATACTTCTTTTAGAAACTGCAATCTAAAAAAAACAATATTCTTTGAATCTAAAAGAGAAGAATCTTCCTTTAAATTATCAAATACTAGAGAAGCACTTTACGAAAGAAATACAGGCAATCAGAGCATAAACTTTCAGGACATGGAGGTAAAAGAATGAAAATTTACTTTCACCTCTGTATTGAAGAATTTACAAACTGCTACATTGTAGTAAATGACAACCCTCTCTATAAAAGTGCCGTAATAATAGATCCAGGAAAATTTACAAATGAAATGATTGCCCAGCTTGAAGAAGGCGGATACAGTCTGGATGCAGTTTTAATTACTCATAATCACAAAAATCATGTAAAAGGTCTTTCAACAATAATGAAAATATATTCTCCGCAGATTTATGCCGCAGATTATGACGTAGCAGGTGAAAAAACTGAACTGATTAACGGAGATGGTGAATTTCCAGCTGCTGGACTTAAAATAAAATATTATTCTCTTCCAGGACACTCTCCTGACAGCATGGTCTACCAGATTGGAAGCG
>CAZALL010000071.1:0-8604 GCA_964485955.1 uncultured Treponema sp.
TAAAACTTGCCATTGCAATTTGTCCTATAGTTCTCGTTGAACCATTAGAATAAACACCAGTAATTACTCCGCTTGGATCAATCTTAAAATTATCAAGATAACCTAATTTGTATCCATCCTGAAAATTTGCCTTAGTAGAACTTCTTGAAGCAGACTGAGTAATTGTATTTGTCATAGAACCAATTGTTCCAAGATTTAAATTAAATGTCTGGCGATAAGGTGTACCATCTGCATTTGGATTAGAATCAGGAACTGTATATGATCCCTGAAGAATAATATCCCCTGAATCACCAGAAACATTTCCTGCACTGTCTTCAATTGAAAGAAGAGTACCCATATTATCAAAATTAAGTGTATATGTATTATTTACACCATCAGTTGTATTAAAACCAATACGTGTCTGTGTCTGTTCAGCATTCTGAGGATCTACAGATGTTGTAACATTCCACTGGTTTGGATTTCCACGAACTTTTGTAAAATCCATCTGAAGCGTATGAGCATTACCATAACTGTCATAAATTTCAATTGAAGTTGTCCATGTTCCCTTAGCAATCTGATCTGCAGTTGCATTTTCTGGAATTTCAGGAGTATTTTTATCAAGGTTACAAAGATAATGTACAAGTTCAGTTGCCTTAGGAGGATCTTTTTGTCCAACTGGAATTACAAGATCTGTTGTTGTAGCAGAAGTTCTTACTACAGTTTCTCCATTAAGATTTTCTGCCATCCAACCCTGTACCCGCTGACCGTTTGCAGGATTTACCAAAGTTCCGTTTTTGTCTACGCTAAAATTTCCTGCACGAGTAAAAAAAGTTTCATCTCCCTTCTTCATTACAAAAAATCCGTTTCCAGAAATTGCAAGATCTGTTGCAACTCCTGTAGACTGAAGATTTCCCTGGGTAAAAATTGTATCAATGGCAGCAACACTCATACCAAGGCCAACTTCTTTAGGATTAACACCACCTACTTCATCTGTAGGACGAGCTGCTCCCTGAAGCTGTTGACTTATCATATCCTGGAAATCAACGCGACCATATTTAAAGCCATATGTATTCACATTTGAAATATTGTTACCAATAACGTCCATTCTAGTCTGATGATTCTGCATACCGCTAACTGCAGAATAAAGTGATCTCATCATATATTTTACCTCTTAACTTCAAACTTCTATTTAGAATACACAGCTGCAATCTGTGCCATATCGTAATACATGCCGTTAACTTTTACCTGTGGATTTTCACCAAGAGTTACAGCTTCCACTACACCGCTTGTATTTGCATCTCCAACGTTAATATCAACAGTTTTACCAATTGTATTAACTCCATTAGATGATACAAGCATTGAATTCATCTTTGCAAATTCAGCATTCATGTTTGTAATCTGTTCAAGAGAACTAAACTGAGCCATCTGCGAAATAAACTGCGTGTTGTCCATAGGAGAAGTTGGATCCTGGTTAGACAACTGAGTTATAAGCAGTTTTAAGAAGTCATCCTTTCCCAGCGATTGTTGTGCAGTACGTCCATTTACTGTATTTTGTTTGTTAAAAGCGTCAACCTGCATTTTCAGTTTTGCCTGATCTTCTGCAGACATGGTAGCGTTAAAATTTACTGCTCCATCCATCGTTTTCTCCTTGGTATATAATTAAGCGACAAAATCTACAGTATATATAGATTTGCCTTCATACTTTTCAAATGAATCAGATGAAGAAGACTGGTTTTCAACAAGTTCTCCATACACCTGATCTGAATAAAACTGATAACCTGCATCCTGCTGCTGTCCCTCAGTGGCACTTCCATGGTTTTGGTTAGAACCATCGCTCGCAAGATTTAATTCAAAACCTGCTGTTTCAAATCCACTCTGCTGGAATGCTTCTTTTAAGGAACCAATACTTTCTTTAAAAGCATCATAAGCTTCCTGAGAATGCACAGTTATCTCGCCTGTAATTACCTTATCGGAAAGATTAAGTTTAACCTTAACATTTCCAAGTGATTCAGGTTTTAAAATCATGTTAATTGTGCCCTGATTATTGTCTTTAAGAACTACAGTTCCTGCCTTGACAAAATCCGGAGCATTATGCTGAAGCTGTTCTGTAAGCATAGCTTGAAAATTAGAACCATTAGAAGCAGCCGTCTGTGAATCAGAAGAAAGAATATTATTCTGAGCATTCTGATTTAAAGTAACTGTCAATTCTATCTGATTTGAACTTTGAGAACTAACCTTTGTATTTAAAACTTTTTTTACAGACTTTGTATTTTCTGTATCGTTAAGCTTTTTAGTACGCTGATCTACAAGTGTAAAAACCTGTTTTGTATTTTTATTTGATTTTAAAAGAGATGCAGTTTTTTTATCAGATTCATCTTCCCTGATATTTATTTTTTTTGAAAGCATTTTATCTGAAAAATCAACATTTAAATTTTTAAAAGTTTCTTCTGCTGTATTTAAAAAATCTTCTGGATTTTCGAGAGACATTTTTTGTGCATCAGACAAAAGTTCTTCATTTGTTTTTATTGCAGTATATTCTTCAAGCGGAATATCAAATTCATTTTCTGCTTCAGATTTATCTTTCATAAAAAGATAAGCAATTTCTTCTTCACTAAGAGTCTGCGAAGTTTTTTTGCTTTCTTTTGTTTCTTCATCATCTTCTTTTTCTATACGTTCCTCGAATTCTTCAGTTTTAGTATCTTTAGAAATTTCCTTTGAAGATGAAAAAGCATTTTCCTGATTTTTATTTTCTAGAGTGGTGCCTTCCCTGGCAGTAGTATTTTGAATTGATTCAAGCATCTGCATAAATGACAGACCACTATCATTTGCATCAGTTACAAAACCGCTTCCCTGCGATAAAGTTAAATTCTCTGAACCAATAAATGATAATGTAGATTCTCCATTTAACTGCATAAGGCTATACCTCCATTTATAAATTCGGAGATAAAAAGCCTTGAGTTTAGACATTTTTTAAATTTCTAAAAATTTTCTAAATACACTAATCCAAAGTAGCTGGTTTATTTGCCATTTTACGCTGAATTTCTGCAGCTCTATCAGAAGGCATAAGTGAAAGCCAATAAGAAACCATAGAAGTTGTATCTTCAGTAGCAGCATTTTTATCTGCCTGTCGCATTACATCAATTACATCCTGATCTGACATTTCAATCATTATTGCGACAGCCTTAGATGGTTGCATACCAGTTAAATACTGTGTAATTTGAACAATATTTTCCTGTCTCTTATCCTGTTGTTTTAAAAGGTCATTAAAAGTTTTTTCACGTTCTTCAAGACTTGTTTGTTTGTCCATAAGTTCCTGAGAAAGCTGCATATTTTCATTTTCACTAGTCTGAAGATTTGCTTCACGCTGATTAAGCTCTTCTTTTTTTATTTCCAAAGCTTCAAGTCGTTTTGCAAGACGGTCGTCATCTAAATTTGCGTACGTTGAAGGATCTCCGGCATCAACTGCAGAAGATACAGGTTTATCCCTTCCAAATGCCTTATAAAGTGGACCAAATACTTTTTTAACCTGAAGAACACCAAGATGATCAAACCACAGAAGTCCGCCAATAACAAGAATAATGATTAAAATTATAAGAAGGATTGATTTTCCTAATACTTTTCCTCTTGCCAATTTATTCCCCTTAACCCTTAAATAAGACCGCCTATAGCAGCTCCTAAAGTAATATCATTTTCACGACTGATAATTTCATAATAAAGTCCACGCTGATTAACTAAAAGTTCATCCAGATAACCTTCAACACGTGACTTTACCTTGTATGTTTTATAAAAAGTTGTTCCATTACAAAGAATGCACACTGGTTTTGCAGCATGTTTTCCCTGTCCACTCTGAATTACACAGGCACATAAGATTGCAGCAGCACAACGGGCAGAACGCTCAACTACAGCATCCAGCAACTGAAAAAGCTTATCATAATCTTCATCACTTGCACTTTCAGCAGCCTTTGCTCCTAAAACAGATGCAGTTGAATATGGAGACTGTAAGAAAGCACTTACTTCAATAAGAGTAAGCGATTGAATTTCAAGCAGTGACTGACAGAAAGATTTAGAAAATAAAGCTTCTTTAGCAGCAGTATTTAATACTTCCCAGCAGACAGGACCTAAATATCCGCCTGAACAATGTTTTTCCATAATGGAAGTTCCTGGAGTTACACTTTTTGCATCATAAGCTTTATCAAAAGAAGAAGAAGCTATTTTATCAAATCTTCCGCTTTCACAGACAACTATCTGTTTTTTTATATTAAGTTCTTTATCTTCACCCTGAATGTAAGCTGCATTCATTCCTGTTCCCAAAATAAATCCTATGTAAGAAGAATAGCGTTCTCCTTCATTAGGACCTGCAGCACCAGCAAGAAGAGCGGCAACAGTATCATTTAAAAGCGTTATTTTTTCTATATTCTTCCATCCGTTTTCTTTAAGAGCAGCTTTTAATTCCTTACCAATCTGACATCCCACTACCTGAGGAGCCTTAATTTCTTTTGACCAGCCTATAAGTATTCCATCTCCATCTTCTGTAATTGTCATAGGATAAGAAAAACAAAAACCTATACATGAAGCTTTATCTTTTAAGTGTTCAAGATTTTGTGCAAGAGAGGCAAAAAATTCCTTTTTAGAAAGTTCACGATCAATTCCAGGCATCGAAGTTTTTTCCATAAAATCGATTGAAGGTTTACCCATAGCATCAAAAGTTACAAGACAAGAGCGAAAGTTAGTTCCACCTGCATCAATTACGATTACACTTTTTGAAGCAGCGGCTGTTTCACTTGGATTAAAATAAGTTTTTATCATATCTTCACCAGAAGGACGACCTGCAAGACCTTCATTCATATCAAAAAGAAGGGAATCTGTAAGTACATTTACATCTGTATGCAAAGGAAAATCATGTTTTGAAAGAAATGCGGCTACTGCTCGGTTCATAGTTACCTCTATTAAAAAATAATATCATATTTTAACATCTATTGAAGAAAATTCAAGTATGACACATTGAAGGGAAGATAAAAAAGATATAAAATCTTGCCCATGTCAGAAACTCTTGAAGAAACATTAAAAGATCAGTTAAATCCAGAACAGTACAGGGCGGTTACCACACTAAAAGGTCCCATTCTAATTATTGCCGGAGCTGGCAGTGGAAAAACCCGTGTAATTACATACAGAATTGCAAATATGTTGGAAAAAGGAATTCCTCAGAGTGCCATTCTTGCCTTAACATTTACAAACAAAGCTGCAAAAGAAATGTCTGACAGAATAAAAAGTTTAACTCAAAAAAAATTACAGTTTTTAACAGTAAGCACATTTCATTCCTTTGGCGTAAGAATTTTAAGGCAGGACATAGATAAACTGGGCTGGCGGCCAAATTTTTCAATTTATGATGAAACAGACAGAACAGCTCTCATAAAAGAAACTGGCAGAGAACTTGCTTATTCTCCGGAAGCTATGGATATTTACAAAATTGGTATTTTGATAAGCGACATAAAAACTGGCAGAAAAGAATGGAATGCAGAAAATGAAATGTACAGGGAACTTTACGAAAATTATCAGTCAGGTCTAAAACTTTATAACGCTGTTGACTTTGATGATTTAATCGTAATGCCCATAAAACTTTTTAAAGAACATCCTGAAGTTCTTCAAAAATACCGCGACCGCTACAAATACCTTATGGTTGACGAATTCCAGGATACAAGTCACCAGCAGTATGAATTTATGCATCTTCTTGCAGATGAAAATGTTGCCGTTGTTGGAGATGATGACCAGAGTATTTATTCATGGCGTGGTGCAGACTATCAAAACATTGTAAATTTTGAAAAAGATTTTCCTGGCGTAACAGAAATACGTCTTGAACAGAATTACAGATCAACTGGAACAATTCTTGCGGCCGCAAACGGTGTTATAAAACACAATACTAACCGTAAGGACAAGGAACTGTGGTCAGGAAAAGGAAATGGCAAACCTATTGAACTTTATATGCCTGAAAATGAAGCTGCAGAGGCAAGTTTTATTGCAGAAAGCATCCAGAATATCTGTGTAGATGAATCAAAAAAATACAATGACTTTGGTGTTCTTATGAGGGCAAATACTCAGTCGAGGGCTTTGGAAGAAGCATTTCTTGAAGCAAATATTCCATACACGATGAGTGGCGGAACAAGTTTTTTTGAACGCAAAGAAATAAAAGACATAATTTCATATCTAAGAGTAATTGCCAATCACGATGACGACATTAACCTGCTTAGAATTTTAAATACACCGCGCCGGGGAATTGGCCGAACAACACTTGAAACAATTAACACTGTTGCAGATACTTTTTCAATTTCATTATGGGAAGCAATTGAACTTCTTTTAGATATGAACAGCAATGAACTTAATGCAGGAGATTCATTATTTGCAGAAAATATAAAAGGTAAACGAGCCTCAGAAAAAACTGCAGAAGAAATTCTGTTAAGTCAAAAAGAAAGAGATATTGAAGAAGAAAAAGAAAGACTTCGCACAAAAGGCATTGTCTTAAGTGAACAGATAAAAGAAAGTCTTAAGAACTTTGTAGATATAATTGAAGGTGCAAAAAACATGCTGGGCGGAAAAGGATTAAGCAAAAAAGTTTCTGCCCTTGTAGAAAACATCCATTACAATGACTATCTTATAATCGAAAATCCTAAAAGCGAAAAAGCTGTAAGATTTAAGATGCTGAACATTGAAAGTTTAATTAAAAGTATGGAACAATGGGAAAATAATCCTGAAACTACAGACACAAGTCTTTTTGCCTATTTAAACAGAATTACCCTACTTAGTCGTGATAACCTTGATGACCAGGAAGATCAGGGAAAGGTAAACATGATGACCATACATGCAAGCAAGGGACTTGAGTTTCCAATTGTATTTATAGCAGGTGCTGAAGAAGGACTTATGCCTCATGCAAGAGCAGTTGAAGAAGGAGGAGATGCTTCCATTGAAGAAGAGAGAAGACTTTTTTATGTTGCAGTAACAAGAGCCCAGCAACGTCTTTTTATTTCTTCATGCCGCTCAAGACGAAGACAAAATACTTCAACTGAATGCCAGCCAAGTCGTTTTTTAGATGAAATACCTTCTAACCTTGTTGAATACTGTGAACCAGATACAGAAGTCAGTGAAGAAAAAGCTCACGAACTTTTACAGAATATGCTTAAGAATATGTCAAAACCTCATATTCCAAAAATGTAAAATCTAAAAATACGCTTTTATTGCATCTAAAACACGCAATTTTTTAATTTTTTCCAATTGATAGAACACGATTGTATGTTTGAGCAGGTAATTTTCTGATTTCTTCCCAGTGAAAATCCAAAATTCCGTGAGGTGGAAAAAGAGGAGCTGGTAAAGGTTTATGTCTCTGATTTGCTTCGACAACAAGTTCTTCTATTGTTTTTTTGCCGTCAGTTAAAGAAAGATAAGGTTTTCCAAAAGCAATTATTGTTGCCATTTTATTTGTATATAAATTTTCCTTCCCATCGCTGTCAGTTTTTTTTCTTATAATCAAAACAGAATTTTGTGTATATTCATCAAAAGACTGTATTTTTTTTAAATTGCGTATTTTAGTCCTTCTGCCCACAACGCATGTATATACCTGTTCTCCGATTTTTAAATGCTTTGGAACTTCAAATGTATTTGTTCCATCTTCAATATAAGCCTTTGCCTCTGAATTATAATCCATATCAGTTTTCCAGTATCTTAGGGGATAAATCGCATCAGAAGCTACATAATACGAAAGAAGTTCTTTATTTAAAACAGGCTTTCTAATCTGAATGTCTAAGACACTACCATAGTCCTGCCAGAAACCTTCAAGATTTTTTTCACTTTCAAAAGATTCATCTTCACTGTCGTCTGGAAAATCACTTAAATTAATCTGCCTTACAAGAAAATTTAAATACAAACTATTACCAATTACTGCTACAGGAATAAAATAAATGTCTCGACTTTTGTCAAACTGAATTTTCATAAGCCATGCACCGCTTGGAAGTTCATTTGCCCTCAAAGAAATATTTTCTTCAAGCTCAATGTCATTTTTATAATTTTCGGGATAAAGTTCAAAATCAATTGGAAGAAAAGTAATCTTTATTTCTTCAGCACTTAAGGCCGTTGTATTATTTCTATCTCTGGCAGTTTGTGGAATTAGAAGAGGCGGATCATCATCTGTTAAATAATCATGACTGGTATTTTTATTTTTTGACTGTGTAAGATTTGTATATTCCAAACTCTCTGCGGCACGGTCATTATACCATGTATAAAATGTTCTCAAAACAATCTGAGGGACTTCTGCTTTTTTTACACTTTTATCTTCCTGTACCTGATCAGAAGTAAACTGTGTATTAAATACAATATAGCGTTCTTGGTTATACCAGATTCCGTTTAAAAGATAAGGAACAATTGTCTGTTCATCTGTCTGTGCAAAAAGTGTAAATGAATAAATTGCAAAGAAAAGAAACAGAATATTTTTTTTCATGACTAATCTTTTTTATACAGCTCAGAAGAAATAAAATCTTTTGCAGAAAAATGTTTTATTTCACGCTCTTCAAATGCCTTGTGTACAAGTTCATCAATATTCATTCCGTCATAAATAGTCTTTGCTTCTTCAATGCCTGCACG